>DASPHQ010000027.1:0-5278 GCA_035629595.1 Urbifossiella sp.
GGATCGGGGCGCTCTCGCTGGTGTATCCGAACGCCGCCATCAGGTACGGGTGGGTCAGGACGCCATGGCGCTTGCCGTCGTCGAGCCGCACCGGCTGGAACCCGGCGCCCTCGGCCACGGTGCCGCCGTAGAGGCGGGCGAGGCGGGCGTTCAGCGGCACGGTGTTGGTCAGGAACAGCCGGCGGAAGTCGCTCTCGGGACTCCACACGACTTCGTCGAGGAATAGTTCGAGCGACGTGCGCAGGTCCGCGGCGGCGGCCTCGTCGAAGCCGGGGAAGCGGAGCGGGTTCTTGCTCACGTCGTGCGGCTGATCCACGCGGAGCCAGGTCAGCAGGAACTGCCGAATCTTCGCCCGCGCCCGCGGGTCGTTCAGCATCCGCTCGGCGTGGGCCTGCACCTGCGCCGGCGTCGAGAGCTGCCCCGCCGCGGCGGCCCGGAGGAGTTCGTCGTCCGGGCCGCTGTCCCAGAGGGTGAACGCCAACCGGGACGCGACCGCGTAGGTGTCGCTGAGGCCGCCGACCTCGCGGTACAGGAACCGCGGCGACTTCAGCACCAGCACCACGACGCGCCGCGCGGCCAGTTCCGCGTCCGGTGTGGCCGCGAACTGGGCGTCCACGAACAGCTTCGCCTCCTCCGCGGTCAGTGGCCGGCGGAAGGCGCGCTCGGCGAACCGGGTGGCGAACACTTTCAACTTCGCGACGCGGTCGGGGGCGTCGTCGCGGGTGCCGGCCAGCTCGTTGAGCCGCGGCGAAAGGTAGGCCACCGTCTCGAGCGCCGCCTCGGTCGCGGCGGAGTCCCACTCCTTCGACACGGTGGTGCCGCGCTCCCAACCCATGCTGCGGTCGTCCGGGGGGAAGGCGGTCGCAACGACGTAGCTCTCGGGCACGCGCCCCGGCGACAGGTGCCGGGCGGGAATGACGGTTACGGCCCCGTGCGGCGGCTTCCACAGCAGCGTCATCGACGCCGGCAGCAGCGGCGGGTTGGGGTTCTTCTTGGAGTCGTCCACGCCCTGCTTGGCCTTCGAGAATTCGAGCCGGATCGGCACCGCCCGCCCGGCCAGCAGGTGGAGCGTGCCGCGGAATTCGGTGTCCTTGCCGGACTTCACCCAGGCGTCGATGAGCGGCGTGCGTTGGTCGTTGACGAACAGCTTGGTGGCGTGCTCGGTACGAACGACGAACTCGTACACGCCCGCTTCCGGCGGCACCACCGAGCCCTCCCAGCGGGCGGCGAACGTGTGCGGGGCGTCGAACATCTGGCCGGGCGCGGCCTTGCCCCAGTCGAACTTCACCTCGGGGTCGATGCGGTCGATGACCTTCTTGTTCCCCTGGAAGTTGCGGGCGTTGAAGTACTCGCCCTTCAGCCCCTGTCGGGCGTCGAGCTTCGCGGCGGGGCGGAACGCACCCACCACGTCGGCGACGGCGTTGCGGTACTGGCCGACGGTGAGGCGGGCGAGGTCGATGCGGGCCGGGCGGACTCGGGCCTGCGCGGTCGGCGAATAAAACGCCCCGTGGATGTACTCCGCGACCCGGGCCGACTCCGCGGCGTTCAACTTGTCCGGGTCGTCCTCGGGCATCGTGTCGTCGATGACCTTGGCGAGTTGTGCGACCGACTTCTCGCCGGCCAGCGGCGCGATCGTCTTCTTGGCGCCCTGCCCGTCCTTGCCGTGGCAGCGGACGCAGTGCTCGGCGTAAAGTTGCTCACCGGACTTCGGCGCCTGGGCGGAACCGAGCGCGGGTGAAACGAGGAGCGCAGCGACGGCGTAGAGACGAAGCGGCATCTGTCGAACGACCCGGAAGCGGGGGCGGGCAGGTAGGCTACCCACTAGGATCGGTTGGAGTGCGGCGGAAGTCAACCCGGTTCAGGGATTTGTCACTTCGGCCGAACTATCCGATCATCCCCCGCCGCAGCAGGACCGACGTGTCCATCCCCCACGCCACGAGGATGTGCAGCCCCGCACCCGGCCACACCGACTTCGTCACCAGGCTAACCACGCCCAGCGCCACGCCGGCGACGATCGACGCGAAGCACTCCGCCACCGGCTTGTGGAAGTGGATCATGCAGTACGGGATGACCATCAGGAACACCGAGTACGTGCCGAACCGGTGCTTCGTGCCGTGGACCATGAAGCCGCGGAAGAAGAACTCCAGCCCGATGAACTGGAGCGCGTACGCGAGCTCCCAGCGGACCAGAGCCGCGTTCACGTCGGCCGGCGACGTGACGCGGTAGAAGGGGTAAATCTCCTGGAACCGCGGCAGCGCCGAGCACAGGTACACCAGAGGCACCATGATCGTGGCGAACGCCAGGTAGACCGGCCAGTCGGCGATCACCCCGCGGACGCCGACGCCGTAGTCGGTCAGCTTCTCGCGGAAGCACACGGTGACGACGAAGCCTGGCACGACGGCGTAGAGCGTGAACGCGGCCAGCGCGAACCACATCAGGCGGGCCGACTGCGACCCCTCCCACTGCGTCAGCGCGGCAATCACCTTGGATTCCGCCCCCACCGCCCACTGCAGGAGCGGGATCACTGTGCCCGGGCCGCTGTAGTAGTTCTGCAGCACGAGACTGACGGCCGCGACCAGCACCACCGTCACCGTCTTGCCGTCGAACCCGGGCGCCATCCGCCGGTACGCAAGGGAATCGGCTTCGACGGCGCGGAGCGGCCCGGCGAACCACCGTTCCCACGCGCGACCCGCCATAGACGCCATTGTTGTTCCTCGCGGCACCCGGCGAGTGTATCCACCCCCGCCCAGACGGGCTACGATAGCCGGTGCCCTCCCCCCGGATCGACCGATGAGCGACCCGTCGCCGCCGCCCCCGCCCGCGTACCCCGAGCCCGCCGCCGGCCTGGGGGCGCTGCTGTCCAGCTTCAGGCACGTCATCCAGAATCGCGGCGTCGTGCGCAACCTCCGCTCGCTGTTCCGCGTCAACCAGCCGGACGGCTTCGACTGCCCCGGCTGCGCCTGGCCGGAGCCGAAGGACACCTCGCGCCTCGGCGAGTACTGCGAGAACGGCGTGAAGGCGGTCACGTTCGAGACGACCGCCAAGCGCGTGACGCCCGACTTCTTCGCGCGCCATTCCGTCGGCTGGCTCCGCGGCCAGACGCACCACTGGCTCGAAAACCAGGGCCGCCTGACGCACCCGATGCGCTACAACCGGGCGACGGACCACTACGAACCGGTCTGCTGGGCGGATGCATTCGCGCTAATCGGCGGCACTCTGCGCGGCCTCGACTCGCCGGACTGCGCCCTGTTCTACACGTCGGGCCGCACCAGCAACGAGGCCGCGTTCCTGTACCAGCTCCTCGCCCGCCGCTTCGGCACGAACAACCTGCCGGACTGCTCCAACATGTGCCACGAGTCGAGCGGCGCGGCCCTCGGCGAGCAACTCGGCGTCGGCAAGGGGACCGTGACGCTCGAGGACTTCGACCACGCCGACCTCATCCTGGTGATCGGCCAGAACCCCGGCACGAACCACCCGCGGATGCTGTCCGAGCTGCAAAAGGCGGCCGAGCGCGGGGCGAAGATCGTCAGCTTCAACCCGCTCCGCGAGCCGGGGCTGGTGAGCTTCGTTCACCCCAAGCATCCGCTGCGGACGCTCCTGAACCGCGGCACGTCGCTGTCGTCGCACTACTACCAGGTGCTCGTCGGCGGCGACCTCGCGGCCCTCACGGGGGTCTGCAAGCACCTCCTCGACGCAGAGGCCGCCGATCCCGGCAAGGTGCTCGACCGCGCCTTCATCGCCGAGCACACCGACGGGTTCGAGGCCTTCGCCGCGCAGGTGAACGCCGCCGACTGGCCGACGATCGAACGTGAGTCCGGGCTGACGCGCGACCAACTCCGCGAGGCGGCCGACGTGTACCGCCAGGCGAAAAAGGTGATCGCCTGTTGGGCGATGGGGCTGACGCAGCACAAGCACGCCGTCGCCACCATTCAGATGGTCGGCAACCTGCTGCTGATGCGCGGCAACGTCGGCCGCGAGGGGGCGGGGGCGTGCCCGGTGCGCGGTCACTCGAACGTGCAGGGCGACCGCACGATGGGGATCAACGAGAAGCCGCCCGAGATGTTCCTTGACGGCCTCCGCGCCGCCTTCGGATTCGTACCCCCGCACCACCACGGGCTCGACACCGTCGGCGCCATTAACGCCATGGCCGACGGCTCGGCGACGGTGTTCATCGGCATGGGCGGCAACTTCGCCGCCGCGACGCCGGACACCGAGTTCACCGAGGAGGCGCTGCGGAAGTGCGCCCTGACGGTTCAGGTCAGCACAAAGCTGAACCGCAGCCACCTCTGCGTCGGGAAGGACGCCCTGATCTTGCCGTGCCTCGGCCGCAGCGAACGCGACGTGCAGGCAACCGGCCCGCAGCGCGTGACCGTGGAGGACTCGATGAGCATGGTCCACGCTTCGGCCGGGAGCAACCCGCCGGCGTCGGAACACTTGCTGTCGGAGGTCGCGGTCGTGTGCGGCATCGCGGAGGCGACGTTCCCCGACGGAGCCGGCATCGACTGGGCCGGGTTCCGCGCCGACTACGCCCGCATCCGCGAGAAGATCACCGCGACGCTGCTCCAGATGTTCGCCGGCTACGAGGAGAAGATTAAGACGCCCGGCGGCTTCTACCTCGGCAACGCCGCCCGCGAGCGCCGCTGGAACACGGCCACCGGCAAGGCCCGCTTCGTGGCGCACCCGATCCACCCGATGACGCTCCCGGCGGGGCAACTGCGGCTGATGACGATCCGCTCCCACGACCAGTTCAACACGACGGTGTACGACTTGAACGACCGCTACCGCGGTGTCCACGGCACCCGCATGGTCGTGTTCATCCACCCCGCCGACCTGGCGGAGCGCGGTCTGAAGGACGGCGACCCGATCGACCTCCACAGCCACACCGTCGAGGACGGCCTGACGCGCACCGCCCGCGGCTTCAAGGCCGTGGCTTATGACATCCCCCGCGGCTGCGCCGCCGCGTACTTCCCCGAGACGAACGGCCTGGTGTCGAAGGACAGCTTCGCTCACCGGAGCCGGACGCCGCTGTCGAAGTTCATCCCGATCACGATTACCCCCACAGTCGGGGGTTGAGCGTGGGCGAGACGACCGACGTGCGGGTGACGCGCCACCCCGGCGGTGTCGAGGACGCCGACCGGTTGGCGACCGAGGAGCCTCTGGAAATCCGCGTGGACGGCGACCCGCTGGCCGTGACCATGCGCACCCCCGGCCACGACGCCGAGCTCGCCGCCGGGTTCTGCCTGACGGAAGGGCTCATCGACCACCCCGACGAGCTCGA
>DASPHQ010000028.1:0-5865 GCA_035629595.1 Urbifossiella sp.
TGATCGGGGTCGATATTCACGTCCACCGCGTCACGAACCGCTGGGGGCTGGTGAGCGCCCCGACGCCGGAGAAGACGATGACGGCGCTGCAGGAGGTGCTGCCGCGGGAGAGCTGGGTGGAGGTGAACGCGCTGCTGGTGCCGTTCGGCAAGCACGTCTGCACCGGCGTGAAGCCGAAGTGCTCGACGTGCCCGCTGCTCGACATGTGCAAGCAGGTGGGGGTGACGGAACACCGGTGAGGTGATGGGATCGCCGCTTGCGGCGAACCCGACTCAAATCTCCGCCAGCTTCTCGGTCGAGTCGCCGAACGCCGGCAGCCGCACCCCCGCCTTCTCCAGCAGCGACAGGTACAGGCTGCACATCTTCCGATTCGGCTTGCCGAGGTAGTCGAGGATGCGGCCGGTGCGGATCTGCCCGCCGCCCTTCCCCAGCAGTACCACCGGCAGCTGGTCGTTGTTGTGGTGGCCGCTCATCATGCTCGACGCGAACAGGATCATGCTGTTGTCCAGCAGCGTCCGGCTCCCCTCCTGCACGGCGTCGAGGCGCTGCGCGATGTACGCCACCTGCTGGACGAAGAACTGGTTCACCTTCAGCCAGTCGGCGTTGTCGGTGTGCGACAGCAGGTGGTGGATCATGTAATCGACGCCGAGGTGCGGGAAGCGCAGCGACGAGTGGTCGTTGTTCAGCTTCAGCGTGCACACCCGCGTGGTGTCGGTGCGGAATGCCAGCACCAGGATGTCGCACATCAGCCGCATGTGCTGGTCGATGTCCTGCGGCACGCCGCCCGCCGGCCGCGGCACGTCCGGCGCCGCCAGCGTCGGCCGCCACCCTTGCAGCCGACCCGCCTGCCCGGCGCCGGCGATGCGCTGCTCCACGTCGCGGACGCTCGCCAAATACTCGTCGAGCCGGCGGCGGTCGGCGGTACTCACGTTCCGCTGCAAGCCCCGCGCGTCCTCCAACACGGCGTCGAGGACGCTGCGGTCGGCGCGGCCCACGTCGTCGCGGAACAGGCGGTCGAAGGCGAGCGCGGGGTAGAGTTCGAGCGGCGTGGGGGCGGTGGCCGAGCTCCACGAGATGTGGGAGCTGTAGATCATCGAATAGTTCTTGTGGATGGCCGCGATCGGCGGTTCGCACCCGAGCACGAGGCTGGGCACCTTCGTCTGCCCGCGGGTGCGCTCGGCGAGGAGCTGGTCGCAGCTGACGCCCGAGCGGACTTCGCCGCCGGGGGCCAGGTGGGCGCCGGTGAGGAGGTTGCCGGTCTGGCAGCTGTGGATGCCGCCGATCAGCGCCTCCTGGTTGTACAGGCCGCGGATGAAGTTCAGCTTTGCGCGGTGCGGCACGAGCGGTTCGAGCACCTTGCCGAACTCGAGGCCGCGACCTTCGTCTTTCGCCCACCACTCGGTGCGGTGGAAGCCGTTGCCGCAGAATAGCGCGGCGAACCGCACCGGCGGCTCGGACGAGGCGTTGCGCGGGGCGCCGTCGTCGCCCCAGACGGGTGCCGATTCGAGCCACGGCAGCGCCATCGACACGCCGACGCCGCGGAGGAACGTCCGCCGGGAGAGGGGCTGCACGGGCATCGAAGACTCCGAAAGAAAGCAGGATGGCCACAAAAAGACACGAAAAGACACAAAAAGGAAGACAGAACAGAATTCAAATCCGGTCTTGGTCTTGGTTCCCTTTTTGTGTCTTTTCGTGCCTTTTTGTGGCCATTCCTTCTGTGTTCATCACTCCGCGTCGCGGCCGCGCACCATCCGGAACTGCGGGCTCCGCACGATCGCGTTCACCGCCGCCGTCACGCGGCCGTCGTTCCGCCCCAGCTCGGCGACCATCTCGTCCAGCAGCGCCGAGTCGGACAGCGTCACGGCCCTCCCCAGAGCATACCCCAGAAGGCGGCGACAGAATAGCCGCACCACCACGTCACGCTTCCGCGTCAGCAGGTACGTCCGCAGGCCGTCGATGCCGTCGAACGCGGTGCCGTCGCGGAGCGTCGCCCTCGTGTCCACCGCGAGGCCGCCCAGGTCCTTCTCGCGCAGCCGGCCGATGGCGTCGTACTTCTCCAGCGCGAACCCGAACGGGTCGATGCGGACGTGGCACGTCGCGCAGCTCGCGTCCTTCGCGTGCCGCTCCACCTGCTGCCGCATCGTCAGCTTGTCGGCGCCCTCCGTCTCGGGCAGCTGCGGCACGTTCGCCGGCGGCCGCGGCAGCTTCTCGCCGAGGAGCGTCTCCACCACCCAGTTGCCCCGCAGCACCGGACTCGTCCGCGACGCCCCGCTCTGCCGGGCCTGCACGCTGGCGAACCCCAGGATGCCGCCGCGGCCGTATTTCTTCACGCCATCGATGCGGCGGAACTCGGGGCCGACCACGCCCGGGATGCCATAATGCTTCGCCAGCGTGTCGTTCACGAACGTGTGGTCCGCGTCCAGCAGCGAGGTCACCGGGCGGCCGGCGCGGAAGAAGTCGTCGAAGAAGCGGATCGACTCCTCGTAAATGGCGCCGCGCAACTTGGCGTCGAAGGTGGGGAACAGCTTCTCGTTCTTCTCCTTATGCTCGTCGAAGCCGCGGACGTGAATCCACTGCGTGCCGAACTCGACCGCCAGCGCCCGCACGCGGTCGTCGGCGAGCATCCGCTGCGCCTGCGCCGTCAGCACCGCGGGGTCGCGCAGGCGGCCGGCGGCGGCGAGGTCGCGCAGCGGCTCGTCGGGCTGGCTGGCCCACAGGAAGTAGCTGAGGCGCGACGCCAGCTCCCAGTCGGAGACCGGGCCGGCCGCCTTCCCCGGCGGCGCCTGCTCGACGCGGAACAGGAACGCCGGCGACACCAGCACCCGCGCCAGCACGCCGCGGAACGCCTCGTCGTGCCCGGCGCCCTTCTCGCGGACGGCGCGGTACAGCGTCAGCAGCCCGGCCTTCTCGTTCTCCGCGAGCGGCCGGCGGTAGGCGCGGCCGGCGAACGCCAGCAGCGCGTCGAGCTGCTTCGGCGCGGCCGCGGCCTCGTCCGCGAGGAAGGCGTCGTTCTTCGCCTGGAAGGACGGCCGCAGCCCGACGAAGAACGTCTCCATCGCCTTCGGCTGGTCCTGCGTCACGAAGCCGATGAACTGCGGCAGGTAGTTGTTCTCCGCGACCGGCTGGCGGCTCACGAAGCGGTGTTCGGCCCACAGGTGGTCGAGCTTCGCGGCGTCGGCGTCGCTCAGAAACAGGCGCCGGAGCGGCTCGTCCTCCCGGTGGAACATGCGGAGCGACACCACCTCATCCGTCGGCACCACGTTCGGGAACGCGACGTACAGCGGGAACACGGCGCGGAAGGCGTCGTTGCCCGCCTTGAGCTTCGCGTACCCCGCGCCGGTCGGCGCCGCGAGGACGGGGCCGGTCCAGCTTCCGGGCGGGGCGGTGCCGGCCTGCACCTGGATCACGCGGTCGCCGAGCGGCCCGTTCGCCCGCGCGTCCACCACGAACTCGCGCCCCGCGAGCAGCGCCGCCGGGAGGCGGATGCTGGCGCCGGCCGACAGCAGCGCGTCGCCCGTGAACGCCTCCCGCGGCAGTGCGAACGGCGGGGCGGCAGGCCGCGGGGCGGTGACGCGGGCGAGATCGACGCCGGCGAACAGCGGGCCTTCGGGCACGACGAGCTTGTCGTACAGGGCGCGGTCGGGGCTCTTGGCGTCGGCCGGGCGCGGGCCGGACAGGAGCGTCTGAACCTGGGTCGCCAGTTCGGTCGCCTCGGCGGCGCGGGCGGGGTCGGCGGCGGCGAGGCGCCAGCGGCCGAGGAGCGAATCGGCCGGCACCGTCGGCGCGGCGCCGCCCTTCCCGCTCGCGCCGCGGGCGAAGCTCCACGTGTCCGCGTGCGGGTTCCCGGCGGTGATGTTCGCGGACACGTCGCGGCCCAAGTCCCACACCCGCCCGCCGGCGGTGAGCGTGAACGACACGCCGGTCATGTCGCAGACGTGGTTGCCGTCGCGGGCGTCCACCACCAGCACGAGCTGGTCGGCCTTCTCGACCGTCGCCGTCACCGCGGGGAGGCGGGCGCTCTTGCCCAGGTCGATCGGGCCGGCGCCGAGCACGGCCATGCGGCCGCCGCGGCGGTGTTCGAGCCGCCACGCCACGCCGTTGCCGCACGCCGGGTGGGCGTGCGCCACCTCCCCCGCGACCGTCACCGGCCCCGCCACCGGGCTCGTCCACGCCACCGCGACGAACTCCTGCGGCAGCGGGTGGACGCCGACCCCGTGCGCCGCGATCCGCCCGGGGATCAGCGCCTCCTTGTCGCCGCTGTTCGCCACCACCACCGGCAGGTCGGTGCCGGCCTTGCGCCAGCCGCTGACGGTCGGGTGACCGGCCGGCGGCGGCGCCTTCTCGCCGAGCAGGTCGAGCGGCGCCGCGGGGAGCGGGAAGGTGTCGCCGGCCTTCCCCGGCCGCGGCACGGCCGCGACCTCGGCCCACCGGCGCAGGTACGTCGGGTCGAGCCCCTTCGCCTTCGCGGGGTCGGCGACAGCGGCGAGGTACTTCGCGGCGTCGGCGAAGGCGGTGCGCAGGTCGGCCTCGAACGCCGGGCCGAAGTCGGCGTAGTCGCGCAGCAGAAGCGGCGCCTTGCCGGGCGCCTCGAACCGCGGGCGGTGCCACTCCATCACGCCGCCGGCCCCGGCCAGCGGCCGCGCGGCGAGCGTGATCGTCACCTCCGCCTGCCCCGGCGCCGGCGTCACCTTCACGCGCAGCGGCACGCTCTCGACCGCCGGCGGGTCGACGGCCAGCTGCCGGGCCTCGTTCAGCGCGTACCCGGCGCCGACCGGCCGCATGTAGCTGCCGACCCGCGTCGTCGTCCACAGCTCCGCCTGCAACCGGGCCACCTCGGCCGCGAGCGCGGAGGCGTTTGTCGCCGTGCGCCACGTCGCCCGCACGCCGTCGAGCGGGTGTGACGGCGCCTTGTCAGTCAGCGCCCGCACCAGCGCCGCGAGGTACTTGGGGTTCAGCTTCTCGGCCGCGGCGACGGCCTCCGGCGTGGTCGTCCCCGCCAGCAGCTTGTCGCGGTGCTTCACGCTCGCGGCGAGGTAGGGGGTCGCGTTCAGCTTGCCGTCGGGCGGGGCGACGCCGGCGTAGAAGCGGCGCAGCGCCGCGGTCGCCTCGTCGGTCCAGTCGCGGCGCGTGGTGGCGGGCGAGAAGCGGAAACCGTCCGGCAGCAGCACCGCGTGGTCGGCGATGGCCTTTGCCGCGTTCAGGTACTTGGCGAACAGCGCCGGCGAGATGTCCGACAGCGCCTCGGCCGCGTTTGTGAAGCCCTCGCCGGCGGCGCCGTCGGCGGGGAACTCGCGCGCCGGCCGCAGGTCGACGCCGGTCAGGTCGCGGACGGTGTAGTCGAACTCGGCGTTGCTGAGGCGCCGCAGCGGCACGAACCCCGGGTCGCCGGCGCGGGCACGCGCTTCCGCGTCGAGGAAGCCGCGCACCCAGGCGACGAGCCGCTTGCGCTCGTCGGCGGTCGGCTGCGGCCGGCCCATCGGCGGCATCTCGCCGGCTTCGACCTGCTCGGCCACCTGCTCCCACACCTTCAGCTCCTTGCGGAGGTCGGCGGGGGTGGCGAACCGTTCGAGGTCGAGGCTCCCCTTCTTCTTGTCCGCCGAGTGGCAGTTCAGGCAGTACGTCTTGAGGAGCGGCCGGACGGTGTCGAAGTCCGCGGGCGCGGCCGGCGGCTGCGCGGACGGCGTGCCGACGGTGAACGCGAGTGCGACGGCGGCGAGGGGGAGCAGACGGCCCATGCGGGCACCTCGGCGGGGGGAGGGGCCATTGTAGGCCGGGGTGTCGTCATTCGGGCGGGGATTCTTGTTTCCAGGAGAAGGGGGGGCCCAGTCCCAGAAGCATTGAGTCGTCTGGAAGAATCACTATTGG
>DASPHQ010000029.1:0-2825 GCA_035629595.1 Urbifossiella sp.
AATCGAGGAGGTGCGCGTGGCCCTCCTGGACCACTTCGCGGGGAAGAGGCGCCGGTGGGGACAGTTCACCGCGGACGGCACCGCGGACCCCGACGGTGGCTTCCTGATGAAGGCCGTGTACCGCGACACCGTGGAGGCGCTCGACCAGACGATGATGGAGAAGTACTGCGTGCTGCTCTGGGATTTTGCGTACTTGCGCCCGTAGTGCTACGCTGTGCCCGTCAGTGAGCACCGCCCCCGGGCGTGGCTCTTTTTCGACCCCACCATGTCCCGCAAGAAGCCCGCCGCCGGCAACCCGAACGAAGTGAGCCTGCGGCTCCGGCAGAACGCCTACGTCAAAGGGGAGTTCTCCCCGGCGGGGACGGTCCACGCCTTCCCGAAGGCCGAGGCCGAGAAGCGGCTCAAGACCACGCAATTCTGGGAACTCGCTTAATTCCTCCATTCCTCCCGTATGTCCGCGCAAGACACCGCAGCCCTCGGCATCGAGTATGGCAACCTGTTCGTCGGCACGACGTCGGGTAACGCCGTGAACGTCGGCGCCCTCCAGAACCTGAAATTCATGGCGGTGCACAACCGCGTGAAGATCAACTCCGACAACCGGGGGTCTTCGGCCCGGGCGGGCCGACCGGGGACAAGATCCCGGCCTGGCTCTCCGACGGGGAGGGGGTCATCCGCAACGCCGCGGTGCGGCACTACGGCGGCCCGGCGTTCGTGAACGCGATCAATTCACTGTCTCTCAAGCTCCCGCGGTTCGCGCAGGGCGGGGTGGTGCACGGCCCCAACCTCTCCCGGACGGTCCACATGCAGAACCACTTCCACGGCGACAGCGCGCGGGCGGTCGGGCCGATGACGTGGCACGCGATCCGGGGCGCGATGCGCTAGACTGTCCGCATGGCGACCGAGATCAAGGTCACAATCCACGGGCCGGTCACGCTCACGTTGAACGACCACTCTTCCGGCGCGCCGGACTATTTGCTCGTGAACACGCCGAAACTCCTGGAGCCGCCCGATCCCGATCAGACCACGGTGCAGCGGCAGGGCGAGCACGGCGTCCGCACGAGCCTGTCCCTCTACGGGCCGCGCACCCTCGCCTTCGAGGGCGAGATCATCGGGGACACGCAGGCCGCCCGCAAGGTGCTGGAGGACCAGCTCAAGGCGGGCCTGGCGCTCCGCGCGCTGCAGAGCTTCGCGGGGGAGGACGGCTACGTGCTCGTGGAGATCGAGGACGAGGACGGCTCGCTGAAGCAGTGCTACGCGAAGATCGCCAGCAAAGTCTCCATCGACGTGATCGAGGACGACCCGTCGCGGCGCGGGTTCTCGTTCGTGATGATGACCGCGGACTCGTTCCTCTACGGCCAGACGCTCCGGTCCGCGAGCGGGGAGGAAACGTACGGGGGCACGAGTTTCGTCGTCGCGCAAGGCGTTTCGCCGACCTTCCCGTTCCAGCTCTACCAGAGCACCCGGGTCTCCGCGACGTGCACGAACGCCGGGACCGCCGACGCGCCGCCCGTGGTCACGATTACCGGCCCGACGCTCAGCCCGAAGGCCACGAACGAAACGACCGGCCAGTTTATCGAGCTGACGGGGCTGGAGCTGGAAGCGGGCGAGACGGTCACGATCGACGTCGGGCAGCGGACGATCCTCGCCGACGACGGGGCCGACCTCTCGGGGCACTGGGGCAGCGGCTCGACGTGGTGGGTGCTCCAGTCCGGTGCGAACGAGATCGCCCTCCTCGACGCCACCGGGGACGCGATCGAGGCGACCTGCCTGATCCAGTGGCGCGACACCTACTCCTGAGATGTACACCCTCCGCCTCTGGGACATCACCGGCACGGCCTGCCTCGCCACGCTCCACGACGCCGCGGTGAAGAACTGGAGCAACCGCGTCAGTTCGCCAGGCCGGTTTCAGTTTTCCCTCCCGGCGAGCAGCACGAACATCGCCCTCCTCCAGTCACAACTGGTGGTCACCCTGGAGCGGCGCGACGAGGTCGGGGACGACGTGCCGGAGTGGGTCGGCTACCTGGAATCCCACAAGAAGACGGACAAGGCGGAGCACACGGCGTTCTGCGCCGGGGCGCTGCAACTCTTCCGGAAGCGGAAGACGCTGGACGACGAGACGTTCACAGGCGGCGGCTCGGACGAAGCGTTCGACCTCCTCACGGACACGAACGGGGACTTCGACACCGGGATCGTCGCGGGGACGGGCGGCGTGGCGGCGACGGCGAACCTGAAGGCCACCGGCCGAAAGGATCTCCTCGCCATGTGGACGGACATTGCCGCGGCGACGGGCGCGGAGTTCGCGGTCTCCTTCACGCTCGCGGCCCTCTCCCTGGTGCGCAGCCTGGACTTCGTCCCGTCGATGGGCACGGACAAATCGGCCTCGGTGACGCTCCGGTTCCGCCGCGACGGGGACCCGGGGAACAACGTGGAGGGACTGGAGGAGGGCGAGGACGGCGAGCCGATGGCGACCCGGGTCATCGGCACGTCCGCGGCGGGCGGCGGGCTGGAGTACGTCTACGACGACCCGCTCCAGTCCACCTACGGGCTGCTCGTGGAGGAGAAGGCGTTCAACGAGGCGCAGGACCTCGCCACGCTCACGGCCCTCACGACCGCCTACGGGCAGCAGCGGGCGAACCCGATCACGGACTACCAGGTGGCCCCGATCCTCGCCGAGAAGCGGGTGAACACGATCACCGGCGAGCGGCAGTCGGTCGGTTTGCAGTACGGCGATCTCGTCCCGGGCGACCTCGTGACTTGCGATTTCGTCACCGAATCCGGCACCGTCCAGGCGGTCCGGCGGATCGCGGAGGTCCTCGTGGACGTGG
>DASPHQ010000030.1:0-2352 GCA_035629595.1 Urbifossiella sp.
GTCCCTCCCACACAGAACCAATGAGAAGCTGACCGACCCCCGCACGGGGGTGATTCGCCGCCGGGCCGGCGGGCTTACGTTGCCCGGGTGTTCGTATAAAAGCCGCATGTGGCCGACCCGGGACTCGACCGACCGCCTCCTCGACGACGCCCGCGCCGGCGACCCGGCCGCGGTGGACCGCCTCCTCGGGGAGTTCCGCGAGCCGCTGCGCCGGGTGATCGGCCTCCGACTCGACCCCGCCGTGGCGCGGCGGGTGGACGCTTCGGACATCGTACAGGACGTGCTGATCGAGGCGAACGGCCGGCTGACGGAGTACCTGAAGAAGCCGGACATGCCGTTCCACCTGTGGCTGCGGCACCTCGCCCAGGACCGGATCATCGACACGCACCGCCGGCACCGCCTGGCCCAGCGCCGCAGCGTGGACCGGGAGCAGCCGATCGCCCGGCCGGCGTGGGCGGAGGAGAGCAGCGCGTCGCTCGTCGCCCAGCTCATCGACACCGAACGGACGCCGACTTCGGAGGCCATCGCACACGAACTGCGGCGGCGGTTGGAGGCCGCCGTGGATCAGCTCGGCGAGGACGACCGCGAGGTGGTGCTGATGCGGCACACCGAGGGGCTGTCGAACCAGGAAGTGGCGCACGCGCTCGGCCTGACGGAGGCGGCGGCGTCGATGCGCTACCTGCGGGCGCTGCGGCGGCTCCGCGGGGTGCTGGTGCCGGACGGGGGCGCGGGGGAAGCGGACTTGTAGGCACGGGGCCGGTAGCCGCGGGCTTCAGCCCGCGCCCACCTGCGGCGCTCACCGGGGAGCAACGGGGAACGGACACCGCCGACGTGGGCGCGGGCTAAAGCCCGCGGCTACCGGCCAAGCCACGTCGCCAAATCCGTTTCCAACTCCTGAACGAACTTGCTCCGCGGCAGCACCCGCGTACACCCCGCGTCGCGCGCCGCCTTTAGCGTTGCCGCCTCGACGTGCGACCCGAACGCCACCGTGGTCGGCATCGTCGGGCACGCCGCACGCAGCCCCGCGAGCAGCGCCGGCACGTCCAGCCCCTCGGCCTGCAAATCGAGAATCACGCCGCCCGGTGGTTCCTGTCGCGCCAGCGACAGCAGCGCCTCGGCTGTGCGGGCCTGCTTCACGGACATCCCCGCCGCGCGGGCGGTCGCGGCCACGCGGCTGAAGAAGATCAGGTCGTCGCACAACATCAGACCGGTCGCCATTCCGCACCCCCCGTCACCCGGCCCCTCACGGGGCACGGCTCGCCACGGGCTTTATACTCTAACCCCGGAACTCGAACCTCTTCTCCCGGCCCTCCCATGCCCGAACCGCTCCGCCGCGTGCCGTCGTCCGCCCTCGTCGCCGGCTACGACTTCAGCACCGGGGCCGCGAAGGCGCTCGCCTTCGACCTCGCCGGCAACGTCGTCGCCGAGGCCCGCTTCCCCACCGACCTGTGGACCGACGGCGGCGTCTCCGAGCTGAACCTGATGACGCTGGAAGGCCAGGCCCGCGCCAGCACCCGCGCCCTCGCCGCCCGGCTGCGCGAACTCGGCCGCCTCAACGACTGGCTCGTCGGCGGCGTCTCGGCCACCCACCACAGCGCCGGCCGCGTGGACGCCGACGGCAACCCCGTCCGCCGTGCTATCTGCTGGAACGACCAGACGCTCGCCCAGTACCACGCCGACGGGCTGAAGCGGCTCGGCGGCCCGGACGTGCCGCGCGACCTCACCGGCGGCCCGTGGGCGGTGCGCTACTCGCTCAGTCATTTCGTGAAGGACGAGGCCACGCTCCCCGCCGCCGACTGGACGCGCACCCGCTGGACGCTCGGCCACGGGCCCCTCGCCGCGGCGTACCTCACCGGCCGGTTCGGCGTCACGAGCGTGTCGAGCGCCGCGTCCACCGGCATCATGGACCTGCGCACGAACCGCTGGCGCCGCGAGATGCTGAACGCCCTCGCCGGCCCCGAGCACCGCGAACGGGCGTGGGACAGCCTGCCCAAAATCATCGACATGAACGAACCCGTCGGCCACCTCGCGGAGCACGTCGCGCTCGACGCCAGGCTGCCGCTCGACGTGCGGCCGTTCGTATTCCCGACCCTCGACGACCAGGCCGCGGGGCTCGTCGGCGGCGGGGCCACCGACGCCGGCCACGTCGCCGTCATCCTCGGCAACTCGGCGGTCGTCAACTCGTCGTCGGCGGCGCTGCCGAGCGGCGGCACGCTCGACGCCATGAAGTTGAACTGGGGGCCGTACCTGTGGATGCGCTGCTACTCGAACGGGGCGCAGTTCCTCGACCGCGTCGTCGGCCCGAACCGCTCGAAGGAGGAGTGGAAGGAGCTGACGGGGGCGGCCGGGCGA
>DASPHQ010000031.1:0-3596 GCA_035629595.1 Urbifossiella sp.
TCCGCCCCAGGGCGATCGCCCGCAGGGTGCGCTCGGCGAGGTTGTTGTCGATCGCCAGGTACCCCCGCTCCAGGTAGCGCTTCAACGCCTCCCAGTTGTTGAGCGTGTACCCGATGGCGCCGCCCAGCGGCGACTTCGGCAACGCCAGCGGGCGCGTCTTCTCCAGCCACCTCCCCAGGTCGTCCCACACCGGCCCGGCGTCGCGTTGCCGCACCGCCCGGCGCTCCTCCTCCCGCTGCCGACGCCGTTCCTGGTGCGCCGGGTCGTCCGACGGCGGCAATAGCGGCGGCAGCCCCCGCTCGACGGCGTACAGCCGGCTGATCCACTCCACCGCCGTGGCCGCCCGCTCGTCCCCGGCGTCGCTCGCGGCCACGAACTTGCGGCGGGCGTGGGCCACGCAGCACACGTGCTTGACCCGGTCGTCGCCGTACAGCCCCTCGTACTGGGCCAGCGCGTCGGCCTGGAGGTAACCCGCGAACCCGGCGAGGAAGCGGGTCGGCCCGTCGGCCGTGTGGTCGGTCGTGAAGTCGAACACCACGTACGGGTAATCCGCGTCCCCGATGCACGCCCACAGGTGCGCCTTCGTGGTCCGCGGGCACCCCGGCACCCGCAACTTCACCCCGGTGTCGTCGCCGTGGATCACCCGCGACAGGAGCACCCGCGTGTGCATCCGGTCGTACAGCGGGGTCAGCAACTCCGACGCGCGGAAGAGCCAGTCGCCCAGGGTCGCGGCCGCGATCGCCACCCCCGACCGGGCCAACTGGCCGGCGAGTCGATGCACGGGCGTGTGGTCGGCGAACTTGGCGGTGACGACGTGGGCCAGCAGCCCCGGGCCGCACAACCCCTTGGCGATCGGCCCGACCTGCGTCGGCCCGGCGGTCGCGAGGCGTTGCTCCACCGGCACGGCCGCGGGGTCGCAGTGCCGGCAGGCGTAGCTCTTCCGGATCGTGCGGCGGACGAAGAACGTGGCGGGGTCCAGGTCGAGTTGCTCGGCCGTCTGCTCCCCGATGCACGCCCGCGGCCGGCCGCAACACGGGCACAGCCGCTCGGCCGCGGTCAGGTCGTGGACGACCTCGCGGCGCTCGAGGTGCGCGGGCAGCGGCGCCCGGCCGTGCTCGTCACGCCGACGCGGCGGCGTGACGGCGGCGGGCGGCGGCGGGCGGCGTTCGCTGCGGCGGCCGAACCGGTGCTTCAGGGCGGCGTCGAGCCGGGCCGTCAGGTCGGCCACCCGGGCTTCGAGCTGCTGGTTCCGGGCGAGCAGCTCCCGCACCATCGCCTGGAGGGTGGGAACGTCGGTCGGGAGTGGGGCCGTGGGGTCGGGCGGCGGGGCGTCCATGCCCGGATGATGACGCGGCCGGCGGCCTCGCGCCAGCACGAAATCTCAGGCCCGGGTCGGCGGCTCGAACCGCTTGAACCGGCGGACCCGGGACAGGTCGATGCCGTCGAGGATCATGGCGAACTGGGCGGCGGTCAGTTCGATCCCGGCGGCGGTGGCCGCGGGGAAGTGATACCGCCCCGCTTCCAGTCGCTGGCACCACAGGCACAACCCGTGACCGCCCCAGTACAGGACCTTGACCCGGTTCGCGGATCGGTTGGTGAACACGAACAGGTGGCCCGAGAGCGGGTCGGCGGCGAGTTGGGTGCGGACCAGACTCGCGAGCCCGTCGAACCCGAGGCGGAGATCGACGGCGGGTGCGAACCACAGCTTGGTGGTGGGCGGGACGGTCAGCACGGCCGCCCCTCCACCCCGCGGACGACGGCGACGATCACCTCCGGGCGGGCGTCGGGCGGGAAGCGGAGGGCGGCTCCCGACGGGAGGACCAGTTCGATGGGCGTCGGGGGCGTGAGCGGTGGGACGACGCGGAGGGGGACGACGGCGGGGACGCGGGCGGCCGGCGGCGGAGCGGCCGGGGCGAGTCGCCGTCGCCACAGGTAGAAGTTGGACTCGGACACGCCCTCGGCGGCACAGAACGCCCCGACGGTGTGGGTGCCGGCGGCGAAGCGCGCGAGGCGCTTGACCCACCGGGCGGCGGCAACCGGATCGAACCCCATGAGAGCAGAGGAATCGAACACGACGGCATCCTCCAACACGAGGAACGGATGCCGTCCACGCTACCTCACCCGTCAAGCACGTGATCCGCCGGGCGCGTACCCTGCTGCTCGGGATCCTCCTGGCCCGCGGCCGGCGTACGGTGACGAGCTGGGTCCGGGCCGCCGGGCTGAGCGACGAGTTTCGCACGGGCTACACCACCGTCGTGACCGCCGGTACGCGGACCCGAGTCACACGCGGACAGGACGACCAGTTCCGCCCCGAGGTCCCAACCCGCCAGGATGTCGGCCACCTTCAACCGGCTCTCGCCCGCCCCCCCCTGCCGGGCCGATTCGGTGCCGGGGTCCCGGCCAGGATCAGCGCGCATTCCAGCGGCCGGTGGTAGTCCGACGTGCCGTGGGTCGCGAAGTGGAGGTACCGGAACTTCGACAACTCACCACGGCCGCGGAGGCTCTCGAGTTGCTCTCGGGTTGCGTCGGCACCGGTCAGGGTGGTAGGCCTCCCTCATCCGTCTTATGCTGACGGAACAGCAGCAGTGGCTGGCGCGGGTGTGGGCACAAATTAGCGCCGCGTGGCGAATGTCCTCGCGGACAAGACCGCGACGGACGAGGACTGCGGCAGTGGCGGGAGCACAGGAGATAGGTCCGGCAGGTGAGCCGCTCGCAGTTGCAGTTCAGCGGCAGATTGGAACGACGACTGCAGCAGTAGCACACGGGGCCGAGGCGGATCTGATGCGCTTCGGTACCTACTGTGGCGAGGGCGGTGGGGCTCCCCGGCCCGTCCGCCGTGGATGTTGCCGCGGCCGGCGGGGGCAAGCTCGTCGTCCTCGGCGACAGCCGGCTCGGGGCGTCCGCAGGCGCGGCCGCTGCGAACCTTCGGCGGGCCGGCCTCCGCACCCCGGTCCTGATCCTGGTGAACGGCCACGACCCGGACGCCGCGGGCCTTGCCGCACCATCCCGACCGTCCGCGTCCTATACAAGCCGGTCCTGCCGTCCGCCGTGACGGCCGCCGTCCGCGACCTGCTTGGGGATCCGCCGGCTGTCGTCGGAGATTCCCCCTCACAGGAGTGACCGAGATCGCCACCCCCTAGCGCCAGTGGCGTCAAAGCCCACACATCGGGCGAGATGGCAAGGGCCGGAGGCTCTCAGGCCAGGTAGAACTGCCCGCTCGGGGCTGAGGCAGTCGAGTTCCCGACCGCCCGGACTTGGTAAGGCCCGCCGGGCGGCAAGTTGCTGAAGGCCGCGGTCCAAAACCCCTGGCTGTTGGACGTGGGGGTGGAGTCGGTCGCCACATTGCTCCCCTGGGCGTCGATGACCTCAACCCGCAGGGTCAGTGTGTCGTTGGGGGAGAACGACCCGTACGCGCCGAAGCCCCCGGCCCCGAGGGTTCCGCCGTAGGGGTAGACGACCTGTACGCCCGGGAATCGGAGGCCGATGTTTGGAAGCTGCCCGAGCAGGGAGAGGTTACCGTTTGTCTTCAGGTGGTATACCTTCAAGTCCCACCCCGACGTGGTGACTACCTCCCCCACGTCGAACCACATCCCCCA
>DASPHQ010000032.1:0-3755 GCA_035629595.1 Urbifossiella sp.
GCCGGCCCCGTCGTGAACAAGAGGATGCGCAACAACGACCGCGTGATGGTGGATGCCCCCGTCACCGCCGCGGCCTTGTGGGAGAAGCTGCGCGCGCACGTCCCGGAGCGGTACGGCAGCTGGCACGCGGTCGGGCTGAACGAGCGGTTCCGCTACTACCGGTACGACCCCGGGCAGCAGTTCGACTGGCACTTCGACGGCCACTACGAGCGCACCCCGGACGAACACAGCAACCTGACGGTCCTGCTCTACCTCAGCGGCGGGTTCGAAGGCGGCGCCACGGAGTTCAACTTCCTGCTGTCTGGCCGGTTCCAGGACGACGACCCGGTGGTGTCGGTGGTGCCGGAGTCGGGGATGGCGCTGGTGTTCGCGCACCGCGTCCTGCACCGCGGGGCGCCGGTCGTTTCGGGGCGGAAGTACGTGCTGCGGACGGACGTGATGTACCGGTGGCTGGGGCCGAAATGATTTCGGCTCGGGGCTTGAAGCCCGGAGGGCGCTTTCGCTAGCCCAGGGCGGAAGCCCTGGGCGGCCTCGGCGGTGTTACAGGGGTGTCACTCCCAGGTTCCACGCCGACGCCCGCCCGGGGTTGCCACCCCGGGCTATGCAAGGCGCCCTCCGGGCTGAAGTCCCGAATGCGGCCCGGCGTGACGGCGGCGTGTGCGTCGTGTGAATTCCGGCGGCGGTCCTCCCCCGGCACCGGCGGGCGCATAATCCAATCCCGGACTCGCCCCCCGCCCCGGGTACTTCATGCGCCTCCCCCTCGCACTCCTGCCGCTGTTCGCACTCGTCGCCGGCACCGGGGCCGTCGCGACCGGCCTCACCCGCGCCGACCCGCCGGCCGCGCCGGCCCCGAAGGCGGTGCCGCCGCGCGTCAAGCTCGCGGTGCTCGTCATGTTCGACCAGCTCCGCGGCGACTACCTCGACAAGTGGCGGCCGCTGTTCGGCCCCGACGGGTTCGCCCGCCTCCAGGCCGACGGCGCCTGGTTCGCCAACTGCCACTACCCCTACGCCACCACCACCACCGGCCCCGGCCACGCCTCGGTGTCCACCGGCGCCACCCCGGCCCGGCACGGCATCGTCAACAACAACTGGCACGAGAAGGGGCGCGACACGTACTGCGCTGCCAGCGACCGGTACACGTTCGAGCCGGCCCCGCCGCGGGCGACCGACCCCAAGACCGGCAAGGAAGTAAAGCCGCCCGACGCCGGGAACCCCGAACGCCTCCGCGCCTTCACCCTCGCCGACGCCATCCGCCGCGCCTTCGGCGAGCCGGCGCGCATCTTCGGGCTGTCGCTCAAGGACCGCTCCGCGATCTTCCCCGTCGGGATGAACCCGAACGGGGCGTTCTGGTTCAACGGCCGGTTCGTCACGTCCACGTACTACACCGGGCGCCTGGGGCGGCCGTTCCCGGCGTGGGTGTCGCGGTTCAACGACGAGAAGATCGCCGACCGCTGGTTCGGCCGCGAGTGGACGCACTTCCGCCCCGGGCTCGACTACGCCGCCCACAGCGGCCGCGACGACGGCGCCGGCGAGGGGGGCGGCAGCAAGCAGGCGCGGGTGTTCCCGCACCCCACCACCGGCGGCCTGAAGGCGCCGGGCCGGCAGTACTACGACGCGCTCGCCAACTCGCCGTTCGGCAACGAGATGCTCCTCGAACTCGTCAAGCGCTGCGTCGTCGCGGAGAAGCTCGGGGCCGACGACGTGCCCGACCTGCTGACGGTGAGCTTCAGCTCGAACGACCTGATCGGCCACACCTGGGGGCCGGACTCGCAGGAGGTGCTCGACGTGACGCTGCGGTCCGACGCGCTCATGGCCGAGCTGCTGCGCTTCCTCGACCGGCAGGTCGGCCGCGACAACTACGCCCTGGCGCTGACCGCGGACCACGGCGTCTGCCCGCTGCCGGAGTCGCCGACCGGCCGGGCGCGCGGGGCGAAGCGCGTGGACCAGACGGAGCTCCAGAAGGGGATGGAGAAGCACCTGGCGGCGGCGTTCGGCGGCGCCGACCCGAACGAGAAGAAGACGGCCTGGATCGAGGCGGTGAGCGCCCCGTGGGTCTACCTGAACGACCGCCTCATCGCCGCGAAGAAGACGACGCGGGCCGCGGTGGCGCGGAGCCTGGCCGACTACCTGGGGGCGCACCCGGACGTGGCGCGGGCGTTCACCCGCGAGGAGCTGGAGCGGCCCGGCCCGGCGGACGCCCGGACGGAGCAGGTGCGGCGGTCGTACTACGCGGAGCGGTGCGGCGACGTGTACGTGCTGCTGAAGCCGTTCGACCTGCCGGGGAAGGCCGACGCCACCGGCACGACGCACGGCACGCCGTACCGCTACGACACGTGGGTGCCGCTACTGGCGTACGGGCCGGGGGTGGCGGGCGGGAGACGGGAAGAACTCGTGACGCCGCAGGCCGCGGCGGCGATTCTGGCGCGGTTCGTGGGCCTGCCGCGGCCCGACGACGCCGAGTACGGCGTACCCGAAACGCTGGGGCGCTAATTCTTCCGCCGCTTGCGGCGTTGCAGGGCGCACCTGCAACGCCGCAAGCGGCGGCCGATTCACTTCCCCGTGAACATCCCCATCAGCCGCGCCCAGAAGCCCCTCTTCCCCTTCGCCGCGGCCATCGCCCCGCTCCGCCGCGGCGCCGGCGTCTGCACGCTCACCGACGGCAGCCCGAGCGCCGCCCACTCGCCCATCGGCAGCCACGCCTGGAACGCCGCCGCCACGTCGGCCGCCGTTTGGAACCGCTCGTGCGGGTCCTTGGCCCCCATCTTCTGGACCAGCGCGTCGAGCTCGCGCGGGATGCCCGGCCGCACCAGCGACGGCTTCGGCACCCCGTTCAGCTGCCGCTCCGTCATCATCTCGTTGGCCGAGCCGGGGAACGGGAACTCGCCGGTCATCAGGTAGTACGCCGTGCTGCCGAGGCTGTAGATGTCGGAGCGGGCGTCGAGCTCGCTCCCCCACGCCTGCTCCGGCGGGATGAACGCGATCTCCTCGGCGTACTCCTTCAGGTTGATCCGCTTGGTCACCTTCGCCCACGGGTTGTCGAGCATGTGGGTGAGGCCGAGGTCGAGCAGCTTCACCCGCCGGTCGGGGAACACGGCGATGTTCGCCGGCTTCAGGTCGCGGTGGAGCAGGTTCTTCCCGTGGGCGTACATCAGCGCCACGGCGGTCTGCGCGATCACCTGCCCGGCGAGGTGCGGGCTCAGCGGCCCCTTGTCGGCGACCACCTTGTCGAGCGTCGGGGCCGGCACGTACTCGCAGGCGACGTAGTGGGTGCCGTTCCACACGTCGACGTCGAGCACCCGCGCCACGGTCGGGTGAACCACCCGCGACGCCTGCCGCGCTTCCGTGAGGAACGGCTTGTAGACCGTGTCGTCGTTCACGCGGTCGGTCGGCAGCACCTTCACGACGACGGTGGCCTTGGTCTCCGAATCCTCGGCGAGGAACACCATGCCGACGCGGTCCTGGCGGAGCCCCTGCGTGATCTTGTACTTGCCGAGGACGAACCCGTGCGTGCGGCCGCTGAGGAGCTGCATGGCCTGGAACTTGGTGAGCAGCTTCTTGCGGACGAGGAAGGTAGCGAGCTGGAGCGGCTCGGCGGCGGCGATCTGGTCCGGGTCGTAGACGGATAGGACGCCGACGAGGTCGTCGGGCGTGAGGAGTCCGCTCTTGAGAACGGCCTGGAGGAACGGCGACCGCAGCTGGAGCCGGGTGCTGGTGCTCACGGGTGCCCCGCAGTGTCAGGAAATCAGGTGGTTGCG
>DASPHQ010000033.1:0-2203 GCA_035629595.1 Urbifossiella sp.
CCCATGTCCGGGTCGGCTCCGAAGGCGGTCCCCGTGAACGCGGGGTTCACGTACACGATCGCGGGCGCCGTGATGCCGTAGGTCGCCTTGGTGCCGGTGTAGCTGAAACTGCCGGGGATCGACGCAGGCGTCTGGGTACCGAGCGTGAAGCTCGGGGTGAGCGTGCCGTTAGCCACGACGATGTCGAACGACCCGGTGGCCGGGAACAGCGTGCTGCCGACGAAGATGTTTGCGGTCGCGCCGCCAAGGTCGGCAGTCCCGGTCACGACCCACTGGTCGTACCCGGTCCCGGGGGCTGGTCCTTCGATGTCGATGTTGACCACGTCGCCGCTGTTCAGCGTCCAGTTGCCGGCGATGGTCACGAGGCCCGGGCTCGACCCCGCCTCGAACGTGACGTTCTTACCCCCCGTGACGGCGTCCACGTCCCCTGTGTACGTCCCGGCGGCGACGTTTACGGTGCCGCCGTCGGACATGCCGTTAACGCCGTCCTGGATGGTGGTGAAGGCGTTCAGGCCGAAGGTCAGACCGGGAACGCTGGTCGCGCCCGTCCGCGTCACCTGGTCGCCGGCCGAGAGCCCGGCGGGGCCGGTGTCGATGTCGATCGTGAAGGTGGGCGCGGTCCCCACGTAGACCGTGCTGGTCGAGCCGAAGTCGATCACGTCGCCGCCGTTGAGCAGACTCGTCTGCAGGTAATCGACGTAGGCGTTCGCATTCCGCTGGGACGATCCGAGACCGAACTGCACATTCGTGACCTTCGCACCGGCACCGAACAGCAACGGCCCCCACGTCGGGTCCGCGTTCCAGCCGGCGAGCGTCTTCGCTGCGGGAGGGGCGGGGAAGAACGCGTTGCCCGCCTGGCGGAAGAGGAGCCAGTCCCCCGTGGTGGCGTCCACCGTCTCCGTGCGCCATGTGAAATCGTTGAGCGTTGGCGGGATGTAGACGAGGATCAGATCCCACGACGACTCACCCGAGCGAGCTGCCGTGAATCCGGTCTGCGAGGCCGCCCACTGCGTGCTCTGCACCCCGATGCGGAACGCCATCGTCCGCGAAGTCGTGTTCGGCTCACCGTACCACTGGTACTCGGCGCTGAAGCTCGGATCGACGAGGTCGCTAGCGGGGGCGAACCCGGTCGTCGTGTTGACGGTACTGAAGCTGGTCTTGCCGGCGTTTTCCGTCGTCCCGTCGATCTTGACGGCTCCGCCGTAGAGCGAGCCCGCCGGGCCGGAGACGAGTTGGAGTTGCTGGAGGATCGCGAGGTCGTTCGCCGCCGAGGGGGTCACAGCCGCGTCGGGGGCGTTCGTCAGTTGCACCCCGACGAGGTCGTTGCCGGCGATGTCACGGGTGTCGTCCGACCGCCATCCTCCGATGCCGAATCCCGTCACCTCCAGCGTCGCCGGCACGCTGCGGTCTTCCAACTCCTCGATGCGGGCGCCGACCGTGCCCGGCGGCTTCGCCGCGGGCTTGCGGATCGGGTCGGTCTTGGCGGTGCGGAAGGCGCGGGTCAACAGGCGGGCGGCGAGCGACTTCTTGGACGACATGGTGCAGTACCAGGGTGTGTGAGCCGGCCGTGTAGCAACGCAACCGCCGACGAACCGGGTACGGGCCGGCCGCCAGCAGCGGTAGGGTCAGGGAAGTCGGCCGCCGGGAAGTCGCCGTGGCGGGATGAGTCGTGTCGGGCCGTCAGGCCTGGGGCTGGGAGGGGAACGGCCGCGAGCCGGTTCCTCCCGCCGGGACAGCGGAAGCACCGTCGGCGACACCCCCGGCCGGCGCCCGAAGGCGCGCGGCCGTACCAGACCGACCGGGTCACGCGGGCGTGAGCCGGATGGTCGATGAGGTTGTCGGTTCCGACAGGAGAGCGAGCGTCCGCCGTGGGCGACCGACCGGCCGCGGGGAAGTGGTGCTCCCGCGGGCGGTCCAGGTCCGTACGATCGAAACGACGATCGGGGGCACGCGGTCACCGGGACGAACCCCGGGGCGGCACAGGCCGCAAGACCGGCGTGAGGCGGCGAACTCCCCAATCGCGTGTTGCAGGCATTACCTCTACACTTCAGCTACGGGTCGAACAAGTCAGGACGGACACGAAGATTGGAGAAAAATGGCAGGTGGCGCGGGTTGATCCGGGGGTAACGGTTATACCGACCCCTCCGTGCGGCCATCGCGACGACGTAACGCACGTGTCAGAAATGGTTAAGGTGTGAAATGC
>DASPHQ010000034.1:0-2559 GCA_035629595.1 Urbifossiella sp.
CCCCATCAATTCGTCGGCCAGCGCGGCCCTCACGTAGGGCCGCATTTGCTCCTCGTAGCGCCGGGCCAGTGTGTGAAGGATCGCCACCCCGAAGGTTCCGTGGAAGGCGAGTTCGAGGAAGAACCGCCCGATCGGACCGAACCCGAGTGCTGCGCCCACGACCCAGACCAATACCGTGGTCAGCGTGAAGGTGATGAGCGAGACGCCGAAGAGAAACCAGTGCGTCCGGCTCCGCCACATCTGCGGAAGCACGGCCAACATCGCGCGTTGATACAGGGCCCGAGCCGTCGCCGGCGGGAGGGCACGGAGCAGGTCGTACTCCCACCCGGGGAGCTCTCGCCACGGTTCCCGGAGTTTCCGCCACGACTGCCACATGCCACACGTTCCCCCGGGCGTCGGCGCGAAGTGGTGCGGCCGTCACGGCCGCAGCGGCAGCCGAAAGTATTCGCGCCAGACGGTGTACGCCGGGCGCGGCCGGCCGGCCTCGTCGAGCAGCCCGCAGTCGCGCCACGCCATGAACAGCTCCGGCGAGTTCCCCTTGATCCGCTCCCACAGCGCGTCGTAGTCCTGGTGGACGAAGCTGACCACGAACGCGAAGTCGCGCTTCTGCGCCAGCGCCAGCAGCGCCCGGTAGTACGCCTCCTGCTTCCGCGGCGTCCCCTCGATCACCACCTTCGCCGCGGGGAGCGGCAGCCGCTCGGCGGCGTCGTTCGTCTCCACCATCGCGTACGGCTTCTTGAAGGCGTCGAACTGCTCGGTCATCCAGTCGAGCGCGGTGAGGCGCTCCGGGTCCGGCAGGAAGAACGGGTAGTAGCTGGCCGCGACCAGGTCGTTGTACGGCATCAGCGCCTTCCAGCTCTCCAGCGCGGCGCCGCGCCGCTTGTACATGTTGTGCAGCGTCCACGACGCGAACACCGGCAGCCGCGGGTGCTCCTTCTTGAGCTCGGTGTAAACGTGCTTGTGGAGCGCGGCGTAGGCCTGCCACGTCTTGCCGCCGGCGTCGTGAATCTCGTTCGTCTCGATGCCGATGGCCAGGTGTCGGGCCGGAAGAACTCGACCGCCCGGCGGCAGTAGTTCAGGTACGCCGCCATCACCGCGGGGTCGTCGTAGGGCTTTCCCTTCAGCGCCGCGGGGAGTGGGCCGGCCTTCTCCGCGAGCTTCAGGTCGCCGCGGCCGGGTGACACGGCCAGGTACACCTTCCCGCCCGGCGGCGTCGCGGCCTTCTTCCCCTGCCAGCCGTCGAGGAACGCCTTCGGGAACGGCTGGCCGCTGTGGGCCTCGGCCCACGGCACCCCTTCGATGTGGTGGGCCAGCAGGTCGCCGTTCTCGCGGCAGAACTTGTGCGACGCGGCGACGGCCTCGGGCGTGATGTCGTAGACGAACCCGGTGAAGCCCATGCGGAAGTTCCGCACGCCGCTCGGCGGCTTGACCGCGGGCTCTTTGCCGGGAGGCTGCTTCGCGGGCTCCGCCCCGGCGCGGCGGAGGACGATCAGGATTTCGTCGGTCCCCTTGCGGGTGGCGAGCTTCGTGGGCCGCGGGCCGCCGCGAGTGGCCAGGCACATCTTCAGCACGTCGCCTTCGACCGCGACAATACCCTTCTCCGTGCCCTCGCGGCCCTCGGTGGTCACGTCGATGTGGACCGGCTGCTTGCCGGCGTCGAGGCGGTACGTCCCCTTCTCGACGACGCCGCCGGGGAGGGTGAAGACCTTCTTACCGTCGGCGAGGACGAGTTCGGCGCCGTCGAGCCCGGGGACCGCGGCGCCGGCCAGCTCGACGGAAACGACCTTCCAGCGTCCCTCGACCTTCGGCGTGGCGTCGGGTTGAGCCGCGCCGCCGGCCGCGACGAGGACGCCGGCCACGACCACCCCGAGCGACGCGCGCATGAGTCATCCCCGCACTGGTTGTCTGGTGCGGTACTACCCGGCTCGGGCGGACGTGGTTTCGACCGGTGGACACGGACGGGGGGCGGTCAGGGACCGACGCGAGCGAAAACGAGGTTTAACCGTTGAGCCCTGAACTGTGACGGTGGAGGAGCCTTGAAGCTTGACTCTCGGCGTCCCCGTCGTGACTCGTCGGCATCCCCGTCGCGGGTGGAGTTACGTTCTTAACGTAAGGTTCTCCGCGCGCCCCGGTGTGACCCTCCCCCCGCCGTGCCCGTTCCCGGGTTATTCGGTGCCGGGCTCGACCGCCGCCCGGTCGACCTCGATAACGGTCGTGTGGTTGAACGTGTCCAGCCGGTCCTGGAGCCGGTCGATCTCGGCCTCCAGCTTCGCCACCAGGTCGTCGACGTCGGCCTTGCGCAGCTGGGACACGTAGGTCACGTCGCCGCCAGTCGGGTAGCCCTCCTTGTACACCCCGTGCTTGGTGTTCAGCCCGGCCAGCAGTGCCACCTCGGCCTTCCGCTCGGCCACCTCGAAGATCGCCTTCTGGATCGGCAGGTTGGCGCGGCTGATGGCGGCCTTCAGGTCGGCGAGCTGGCCGACCACGGCGGCGCGCTCGGCGAACCGGGCGCGCACGTCCACGGTCTCGGCCCCGTCCTGGACCGAGTTGTAGGTCTGG
>DASPHQ010000035.1:0-3811 GCA_035629595.1 Urbifossiella sp.
ATCGTGTCTCGCCAGAACTGTTCGCGGTCGCCGTGGCGGTGACGAGCTTTGGGCACGGATCGGGCCTCCTCACGAGTGAGAAAAGCCCGATCGTACCTCAGCCCGCAAGGCGTGCCGGGACCGGACGCTTACGACGTTCGCGAGTTCCTTCCTGGACGCCAGGTAGTCCACGACACCCTCCAGGTGGACCTCTCGGCCTTCGGACACGAGTGTCTCGAAGGCGGCAAAGACCTTCTGGTAAGCATCGCGGTAGAAGTGCGAGGCTCGGACGTACTGTGCCGCTTCGTCGAACCGACTGGGGTCGCGGAGGATGGCGCTCAGCACCATCCTCTCGTCGCGCTCCGAGTGCGGGGCAGGCTTGTCGATCCCAATGACTTCAGGCATTCGCTACAGCTCCCTCGGGAATGTGTGGCGTCGCACGCCGAGGTGCGAGCCGCTTGGGCTCGTGCCGCTCGGCCGCCCGGTCTCGAAGCTCGCCAGGGGTCGAATAATTGGCTTGCTGGCTCGCCTCGTTCAGCGAGGGGTCCCGGTCCCGGCGAGCGAGAGCCTCATAGAGCAAGGAGTCGTCGCGGAGAAAAAACGCAGGGTCGATCGGACCGTTGTCCCGTCCCGAGTTGGGTTTTGCGTAGAAGGCGAGGCACCCGAGCACACGCAATGCCTCCGGTAACGCATTCGCCCAGTCGCGGTTCTCAAGCAATTTGAGGAGCATGGATGCCAGCCGGTTGCCAAGGCTCCGCTGGGTGTATGGCATCAGCCCGCATGCATTCCACATTTCGATGAACCGCTTCTCGTGGTACTTCAGAGCCCGGAGCGGGTCGTAGTTGGGCGCGGCCGGGTCCGCCCATCCTCCGGGCCAGGGCTGCTCCGCCTCGCCGCGGCAAGGCTCCTCGTCGCCGCTGGTTGATCTCGTCGCGGCATCGTCGACCGTCGCGGTTGCCCGTGCGTCGTGGGGTGTGTGGGTAATGGGGAGTAAGGTGTCGGTTTGTCCCGCAGTTTCTGTCGGGGTAACCGCCAGGGAATCCGTGGCTCCGCCAACAGTTTGTCCCGCAGTTTCAGTCGGGGTAACGTCATGGCCGTCAGCGCACTCGCTGGCGTCCTGTACACGACGATCGGCCGCGTCGTGGACACGCGATTCCGCGTCGGCGGCGACGACTTCACCCGGCACCATTATCTCGTACTCCCCTTGGACACCCTTTCGCCCCGGCTCATATCGCAGCCACCCCGCCTTCACGACCTTTTCGCGGACACGAGCCAGGGCGCGTTCAGATTTGCACCCGAGCTGTTCCGCGAGGGTTTCGTTGAAGTATCGCACCGGGCGGGCGTAATCGATCTCGTCGCCCGCGGTAGCGATCAAGGACAGCAGCGTGTACGCCTCTTGACCGAGTTCCCTTGCGACGCGGTGACGGCGTAGCTGGCGGTGGAACTCGGCGATGAAGAACTTCTTCCGTTTCCGCCGAGCGTCACTCACGTTACACCGCATGTGGGAGGGCCGAACTCGCTCGGCCCAGTCGTCCTTGATGCCCTCGACTACTTGGCGTCTGCCTCGACGAGATTTTGTGCCAACAGGTCGATTAGCGACTGGCGGACGACCAATCTTCGCCTGCCGATTTTCGTGTATGCCACCCTGCCGTCCTGCATCAACCGGTACAGTCCGGCGCGGCTCAGCCCGCTGAACTCTTGCGCGGCGCTCACCGCGATTACCCCGTCGGAACAAATCTCGCGCCTCCGAGCGTCCACTGCGCGCCTCCGTTAGATTCCCGGGACTCGTTGGCGGTCAGTAGCCGCCGTGAGACCCCGCGGCATAACCTTAGCACGGGAAGCAAAGTATCTGTTTGAACGATACATTTCCTTCTCCTCTCCCCCGGTGAAATGTGCCCGGTGCCGTCACGCGCGGTACAAACTGTCTAACCCGGCGTGAAGCAGGCGGTCGCGCCGGCGAGCTTTACTTCACGAAGGGCGCTGGGAGGCGGTCGCGCGTCCACGTCGTGAGCCGCGTCGCCCGTCAGCCATCCTCGCAGCCGAGCTCGACCAGCTTGCCTTCGCCACGTTCGACCTTGTCGAGCTCGACGGCCAGCCGCCCGGCGAGGACTTCTCGAATACGTGGGAGCGCCTCACCGCGCTGTTCCCCGGGGGCAAGCACGCCGGCGTCGTCGAGGCGGCGTAGCTGACGGACGAAGCAGCGATCGAGGCGCAGTTCCGCAAGTGGGTCGAGCAGGGGGCCGAGGGGGCCGTCGTCCGCAGCGACGCGGCCGGGCGGTTCAAGCTGAAGACGAGCCACACCATTGACGCCGCCGGCGGACAGCGGCTACCTGCGGGCGAAGGTGAACTAGGAGAGGTTGATCGCGGCCGGCGGGGTGCCGTACACGGTCGTGCGGGCGACGCAGTTCTTCGAGTTCCTCGGCTGGCTCGCCGGCAAGGACGACCCCGTGCGGCTGCCGTCGGCGCCGATGCAGCCGCTGGCCGCCGACGACGTGGCCGCCGCCCTCGCCGACGTGTGCGGGGCCGCGCCGGCGAATGGGATGATCGAACTGGCCGGTCCGGAGTCGCTGTCGGTCGCGGAGTTCGTGGAGCGGTACATGGCCGCGAGCGGGGACACGCGGGCGGTTGTCGCGGACCCACGGACGCGCTACTCCGGTGCGGTGCTGGACGCGCAAGGGTTGAACCCGGGTGCAAACCCGTGGCTCGGCCCGACCCGCTTCGCCGACTGGGCGGCGCGGGCCGGCCTGAAGGCGTGACCCCCGCCCAGGGCGGGCGATAAGGTATCCCCCGTCCGCAGGGGTGACGTCGCATGAACCTGTTCCTCCGCCGGCTCAGGGTCGAGCTGCCGATCGTCCAGGCCCCGATGGCCGGCGTGTCCACCCCCGAGATGGCCGCCGCCGTGTCGAACGCCGGCGGGCTCGGCTCGATCGGCGTCGGGGCCGCCGGCCCGGAAGTCGCCCGCGCGATGATCCGCGCCGTCCGCGAGCGGACAGGCCGCGCGTTCAACGTGAACGTGTTCTGCCACGCCCCCGCCGCCCCCGACGCCGCACGCGAGGCCGCGTGGGTGGCGCGCCTCGCCCCGGAATTCGCCCGCTACGGGGCGACGCCCCCGACCCCGCTACGCGAGGTGTACACCAGCTTCGCGGCTGATCCGGCGGCGCAGGCGGTGCTGCTCGCGGAGCGGCCGCCGGTCGTCAGCTTCCACTTCGGCCTGCCGGCCGCGGACGTGATCGACGCCCTCCGCGGCGCCGGGATCGTGCTACTCGCCACCGCCACAAACCTGTCCGAAGCGAAGGCCGTTGCCGCCGCGGGGATCGACGCCATCGTCGCCCAGGGGTACGAGGCCGGCGGGCACCGCGGCGTGTTCGACCCCGCCGCCCCCGACGACCGGCTCGGCACGTTCGCCCTCACGCGGTTGCTGGTGAAGTCACTCGACATCCCCGTGATCGCGGCCGGCGGCATCATGGACGGGGCGGCGGTCGCAGCTGCGCTGGCGCTCGGGGCCGTCGCCGCGCAGCTGGGGACGGCCTTCATCGCCTGTTCGGAATCGGCGGCGGACGCTGGCTACCGGGCGGCGCTTCTCGGCCCCGCGGCGGAACACACGGTGATGACGGCGGCGATCTCCGGCCGGCCGGCCCGCTGTCTGGCGAACCGCTTCACCGCGCTCGGGGCCGACGTTTCGGCGGGTTCCATCCCGGACTACCCGATCGCCTACGACGCGGGGAAGGCGCTGCACGCCGCGGCCAAGGCGAATGGGGAGTTCGGGTACGGGGCGCACTGGTCCGGGCAGGGCGCGCCGCTCGCCCGGTCGCTCCCGGCGGCCGAGCTGGTC
>DASPHQ010000036.1:0-10791 GCA_035629595.1 Urbifossiella sp.
CGACTTGATCCGCTCGTCCACCCGGGCGTCCCACCGCAGGAACTTCAGGAAGTCGTGCCGGGTGAAGTCGGCCAGCCCCTTCACCACCCGCACCTGCGGGTTCGCCGCCGGCGTCCCGGCCGGCACCACCCGCGTCGTCACGATCACCCGCGACCCGGCCGTCAGGTTCGACATCAGCCGGGCGTAGAACGCCGCCAGCGCCGGGTCGATGAGCGTCCGGGTCGACAGGTCGATCACGTCCTCCAGGTTGTCCAGCACCAGCAGGACGCGGCACGCGGCCAGCCCGTCCACCGCGTGGATCAGCCGGCCCGCGGCGGACGCCTTCGGGTCCGACATCAACTCCACCACCCGGGCGTGGCCGAGGCGCTCGAACGTCGTCCGCAGCTCCTGCACCAGGTAGCTCACCTTCCGCTCGACCATCTTCGCGGGCGTCTCGTCGTCCTCCGGCACGAACCGGACGGACACGAGTTCGAAGTGCCCGCCGCCGTGGTCCGGCTCCTGGAGGCGGTTCGCCAGCCGCGTCGCCAGCGTGCTCTTCCCCTGGCCGCCGTGCCCGAGGAGCACGAGCACGGTCACGTCCCCCGACCGCAGCGCCGGGAGGAGCTGCTGCTGCTCCCGGCGGCGGCCGACGAACCCCTCGGTCAGGCCGACCACGCCGTCGGGCAGGCGGCTGTAGCGCGTGCGGGGGCCGGTGTACACGTCGGTCCGGGTGGGGTCGTACAGCGCCGCCCCGGGGCGCGCGGCGTACAACTGCGGCAGCGCGAAGGTCACGTCCTGCACCGCGACTCCGTCGCGCTGGTCGGCGCCGTCCTCGCGGATGCGGCGGCGGGCGAAGGCGACCGCCCGCGCGGCGGACGCCCCCGCCCCGAGGTGGGTGTAGAACTCCTGCGCGAACGCGGTGGCCCGGTCGTCGGCGACGGCCGCCGCCCACCCCAGGGCGAGCGGCACCCCCGCGGCGACCAGCCCCTGACACAGGCCCGACACGGCCGCCTGGGCCGTCTCGCAGGCGTTGAGGAAGACGCACCGCACGGGCACCCCGTCGAACGCCCTGCGGACCAGCGCGTCTGCCCCGACCGGGTCGGTCGTGCCGTCCTCCCTCTCGAACGAGAAGTGGGCCGCCCCGCCGGCCCCCATGCCGCCGTGCCCGGACAGGTGGACGACGTGCGGCCGGAACGCCTGCACCCGCCGGGCGAGCTCCTCGACGCTCCCCATCTCGGCGACCCACACGACCACCCCGACCAGCCCGCCGACCGCCTTGAGGATCAGCTCCTCCTCCTGCTCGTAGTTGAGTTGCGGCTGGTCGGTCGGGGCGGCGGCCAGGAACAGCACCCGCAGCGGGCCGGGCGGCGGCGCGTCCGCGTCGGCCGCGGGCGGCGCGACGGCCAGCCGGTACAGCGCGCGGTCCGCGTCGGTGCCGATCGGCTTGTCCGTCGGCCCGGCCGGGAGGAGTTCCCACGGCAGGTTCAGGGCGTCGGGGAGGCGGGTGCGGACGTGCAGTTCCCGCGCGGTGCGGAGGGCGGCAGCCGCCTCCGGGCCGACGACGCGCTTGTGGAGGGTGGCCCCGATCCCGTCCACGTGCGGCGCGAGCAGGACCGGCCGGGCGTGGCGGCCGCCGGCGGCGATCGGGTCGGCCGGCCGGTCGAACCGCCGGGCCAGCCCGGCGAGCTCCCGCACCGCGTCGGCGTCGAGCACCACCGGCGCGCCGGCGGGCCGGCCGTCGGCCGACCAGGTCGCCGTCCAGCCGTCGCCGCCGGCCGGCTCGATCGACACGCACACCACGGACACGGCGGACCTCCGGGACGGGGCGGTTACGACGTCGCGCGCCGGCGGACGGCCGGGCGCCGCAGGAACGCCAGCCGGATGGCGGTGTAGAGCACGACGGTTCCCACGACCGCGACGGCGAGCCGGACGAGCAGCCAGTTGAAGAACTTGCCGTCGCCGACCCACGCCCTCAGCATCTCGTCGCTGAGCGCGGCGGCGGCGATGCCGGCGACCTGGGCGGACGTGAGGGCCGCCATCACCTTCGCCAGCCGCCACGTCTCGCCGGCCTGATGGACCTCGGCCGTCGCGGCCAGGCTCCCGAAGTGGAAGCCGGCCCGGTCGCGGGCGGCCTTGCGGTACACGAGGTCGGTCTCGGCGTCCTCCTTGAGCGGCTCGGCCCAGCGGTCGACGAGCGCGGCCGCGAACGGCTTGCGGGCGGCGTCCGGCAGGTACTCGGCAGCGGCGCGGGCGAAGTTGGCGCGGGCGATGGCGAGGGTGTGCAGGTCCCCCTCGATGTCGGCCACGGCGGCGACCAGGTCGGCCTGCTGGGTGGTCAGGTCGTCGTTGGTCGTCAGGAGTTCGTCGAGCCCGAGGGAGGCCGGCCGCCGGCCCATCAGGCTGCGCAGCTGGGCGTCCAGCTGGCGGACGTGCGGCAGGTGGGTCGCCCGGATGTTCTGGTCGACGACCCGAACCTTGAGGTGGTACAGCGCGACCTCCGGCAGCTCGAACTGGACGAACCGGTCGACGGGGGCGCCGGTCTCGAACACGAACACGGCGTGGACTTCCCGCGGGGGCGGGTGCTGCGCCCGCGCGTCCGGTACCGCGACGACGAGCCGGCCGTGCGGCACGTCCGCGGCGAGCGTCTCGCCGGCCGGATTGCACCGCCGGGCGTAGGCGTCGGCCGCGGCGGCGCGGTCCGCGGGCGGGGTGTTCTTCGGCACCTCGGCGAGGTGGGCGACGAGCTTGCCGAGGTAGTAGGCGGCGTCCGGTTCCACGTCGGTTTTCAGGGCGGCCGGCGCGACCGGCGGTCCGCCCCCCGCGGGCACGTCGCCGACGCGGATGTGCTCCACGAGCAGGGCGACGGTGTCGTGGAGTACCAGCGGCGTGACGCGGACGACGTCCGTCCCGGCGGCGTCGGTGCGCTCGACGGTGCCGCGGAGTGGTCCGGCCCACCGCGCCGGGGCGTGCGGCAGCGCGAGCGTGGCGTTGGGGGCGATGGCGGCGGGGTCGATCTCCCCCACGGCGTCGGTGAGGGTGCGGACGAGGCCGACGGCGGTGACGCGCTTCGGGTCGGCGACGGCCGTGGGGCTGTAGAAGTAGGTGACCGAGGCGTTGGCGTCGGTGAGTGTGGGCATGGTTACTTCCCGGCCTCCGCCGCGGGGGCGGGCCGCACCGGCTCCGACTTGTTCGCCAGTGCCTTGTCCGCATCCTGGACCTTGCTCTCGATCTCGTTCTTGACTCGGTTCAGCCAGGCCGTCTCGCTCTCGCCGGCCTTGCGGGTCATGCGGACGACCGCGCCGGCGGCGGGCGCCGTGCGGAGTTGCCGTTGGACCTGGTCGCGGCCGCCGAGGGCGTCCGCCAGATCGGGGGCGAGGAGTTCGATTTCGATCCACCCGGCCGCGGGGTCGCGGACCGTGTTCCGGACCCGTTCGAGGACGGGCGAGAGGTGGGTGGGGAACCAGCCGCCGGAGTGGTCGCGGATGGCGGGGGCGAGCCTCTGAACCTCGCGGAGGAGGTGGAGGAGTCGTTCGGCGGCTTCGTGGGGCATGGCGACCTCGGTGTCGGGCGACCGCACGTGAGGGGAATTCGGTCGGGCTACCAGTTCATTTCGGGGAACGCGTCGCGGAGCAGGGACCGCCCGCGGTCACGGGTGTATGACAACGCCACCTCGGTCAGTAGAGCCTGAACCTGCGTCTCGTCGTAGCTCATCTGCTGACATAGTCTGAGGAGATCGCCGAGGGTCCGCGAGGTGTCTTTAGACTCGATCCGCTGCCGGATCACGAGGCACGCGGCGACCAGTCGAGTGCCCGACTCGGGCCGCCCCACCTCCACGGCGACTGCTCCAAACTGAAAGAGCGTACTCGCCTCGCCGGCCACATCCCCGACCCGACGCTGGATCTCCATCGACAGCCGAAGGTTTTCCAGGGCAGCTACGTAGTCTCCCTGCGCCCGGTCGATGGAGGCTAGCTGGACGAGCGTCCTCCCCTCGCCGGCCACGTCCCCGACTCGGCGCTGGATCGCCAGGGACCGGTGGAAGTTCTCTCGGGCGGCTGGGAAATCCCGCTGTCGTAGGTCAATGGAGGCCAACATGTAAAGACTGTTCGACTCGCCGAGCGCGTCCCCCACCCGTCGCCGAATTTCCATCGACCTGTGGGAGTTCTCCCGGGCTGCCGCGTAGTCCCCCTCCTCCAAGTCGATGGCGGCCAGTTGGTGGAGGGTGTCGCCCTCACCACGGTGGTCATGCAATCGTTGGATGATTGCCAGCACCGCGGCCAGACCCACCCGAGCGGCCGGGTAGTCCCCCTGCTCCAGATCGAGGCTAGCCAGATTGTGCCGGACGGTCGCTTCTCCCAACTCGTCCCCGGTACGCCGGAGGGCGTCGGCCGTCGCCCTGTACTCGGCCCTTGCGGCAGCGAGATTGCCGGTCGCGTACTCGATGTATGCCAGCTGGCTCCGGCTCGCCGCCACCCCTGCCACGTCCCCCGCCCGGCCGCTGATCTCCATCGCCTTTCGGAGATGATCCCGAGCGATCTCGTACTCCCCCTGGCGCACGGCGGCGCTGCCCAGGGTATGGAGGGCAAGCGACCGCTCTTGATCAACTTCCAATGGGGGGGCTTTGCCGAGCCCCTCGAGCGCCCCCTCAAGCAATTTCCGGGACCGTCCCCACTCGGCCGCGTCGTTCAGGGGGCGGGCCATCCGGTTGGCGGCCCACAGGACCAGGGCCGGGTCGCCGCCGGCCGCCGCGTGCCGCCGGCACCCGTCTAGCCCCTCCAGGAAGTGGACCCCGACCTCCCCCTCTCGGTCCTGCTCGAAGATAACTCGCCAGAATCGGGCGAGGGCGAGGTGGGCTGCGGCAGCGTCCGCCGCCGGGAGACGGTCGGGCGCCGCCAGCCACCCCGCCAGCAGCCCCGGCGGCTGGTAGCGGACGGGGACATCGTCCGCGGTGAACTCCTGGAGTAGCCCGTACGCCGTCGCGTTCGCCACCGACTCGGTGGCATGCAGCGTGTCGAACGCGCACGCCGCCGCCACTGCCTCCACCGGCACGGGCAGGAATGTCACCGCCAGCCGCGTCACCACCACCCGCGCGTCCGCGGTCAGCACGTCGTACAGCTTCTCGCCGAAGATCCCCCGGATGTACTCGTCGCGCTTCTCCTCTACCAACCCGGTCGCGCCCTTCAAGTCCGCCAGAAGCTTCGTGCCGTCGTACTTCCGAAGAGTGTCCCGCATCAGGCCGAGGAACCGCGGCGTACCGCCGATACGGGCGTGGAGTTGCTTGAGCAGGTCTTCGGGCAACTCCCCGACTTGCATCCGCCGGGCGACCACCTCATCCCGCCGCAGGAACTTCAGGTACTCGGCCTCCCCGAAGTCCCGCAGCGTGTCGTACACGCGAACCAGCCGGGCGTCGGTCGGCGTGCCCGCCGGCAGGTACCGCGTCGTCACAACCGCCCGCGAACCGGTCGTCAGGTTCGACATCAGCTGCGCGTAGAAGACCGCCAGCCCGGCGTCCGCCACGGCGCGGGTCACCAGCGTCAGCACGTCCTCGAAGTTGTCCAACACCAGCAGGAACGCCACCCCGTTCAGCGCGTCCACCACCGCCCGCAGCTTGTCGGCGGTCGTGTAGTCCGGGTCGGTCAGCAGCTTGTACACGTCCTTCCGCTCGGCCGCCATGAACGCCGCCCGCAGCGCATCGAGCAGGTCGTCGGCCGTCCGCTTGGCGCACGCCTCCGGCGTCTCTCCCGGCCGCCGGACCGGCTTCACCGCCACCACCTGCCCGAAGCCCGCGCGGAGCCGGTTCACGATCCGCGTGGCCAAGGCGCTCTTCCCCTGCCCGCCGATCCCGTGCAGCACGGCGACCGTCCGCTCGCCCTCCCGCAGGGCGGGGACGAGGTTCTGCTGCTCGCGCCGCCGGCCGATGAAGCCCTCCCGCAGCCCCTCCACGCCGCCGGGGAGCAGCTCGTACACCGTCTTCGGCCCCTGGTACGGCTCGGTCCGGGTGCGGTCGTACAGGGCGGCGCCGGGCCGCGCGGCGTACAGCTGCGGCATGGCGAACGTCACGTCCTGGGCCGCCCGGCCGTCGGTCGTGCCCTTCTCGAAGTACCCGTCCCGCTCGATCTTGCCGCGCGCCCCGGCGACCGCGGCCGCCACCCCGTCGCCGACCGCGATGCGGCGGTACAGCGTCTCGGCGAAGGCGGTCGCCCGGTCGTCGGCCACGCTGATGCCCCAGCCGAGGGCCAGCGGCAGCCCGGCCGCGGTCAGCGCCTGGCACAGCCCCGACACCCTCGCCTGCGCCGTCTCGCAGCCGTTGAAGAACACCATTCGCACGGACGACCCGGTGAACACGTCGCGGACGAGGGCCGGGGCGGGCACGGCGTCCGTCCGGCCGCGCTCGTTCTCGAAGCAGAACACGGCCGTGCCGTCGTCCTCCATCTTCCCGTGCCCGGACAGGTGCACGACGTGCGGCTGGAACGTGTCCAGCTTCTCCTTGAGATCGTCCACCGTGCCGAGCTCGGCGATGAGGACCGCCACGTCCTTCACGCCGCCGACCGCCCGCAGGATGGCCTCCTCCTCGCGCTCGTACTCGAGCACAACCTGGTCGGTCGGCGCAGCGGCGAGGAACAGGATGCGGAGCGGGCCGGCCGGCAGGACGGCTTCGGCGGCCGCGGCCAGGGCCGTCGGCACCCGGTAGAGCGACCAGTTCACGGCCGTACCGATCGCCGCGCCGGCGGGTCCGAGCGGCAGCAGCTCCCACGGCGCGTTCAGCACGGCCGCGTCGGTCGAACGGACGTGCAACTCGACGGCACCGGCCCCCAGCCACGGACCGACCGCGCCCCAGGCCGGTTCGCACAGCGCGGCGAACAGCTCGCGGCCGATCGCCGTCACGGCGTCGGCGGGGAGCACCGGCCGCCGGCCGCGACCGCCGACGGTCGGCTCCGGGTTGAGGTGCTTGACGATCTGGGCGATGTCCGCGACACGGGCGGGCGGCACAGTCAGCGTCTCGCCGGCGGCGGTGCCGTCGAGTTCCCACCGGACGGTCCAGCCGCCGGAAGCGTCCGGGGCGACGAAACAGGAGAGCGCGGGCATGGGCCGCTCGGGGCGTGGTGCAGGTCGGACTCGCGTCCGTCCGAAGGATTCGGACCAGCAGTTTGATGACGAGTTTACCCGCGCCTCAGACCGCTCACAAGAGGCTTGCGACAGGTCGGTGCGACCTTCACACCGGGCGGAGAACCCCGGAGCCGGATACGACCCGTCACCCGCCGCCGAACGGCGGTCGGCTCGCCTCCGGTTGGCGTTCGCGGTACACTACCGGCCCCGCCACCCCCGCCGCCCGGGAGCCCTCCCCCATGACCCGTTGGCTCGCGCCCGCCCTGCTCCTCGTCGCCGCCGGCCCCGCCGCCGCGCAGCTGCCGCCCGAAAAAACCCTCGCCTCCATGAAGGTCGCCGACGGCCTCCAGGTCGAGCTGTTCGCCCACGAACCGATGGTCATCAACCCGACCAACCTCGACGTGGACCACAAGGGCCGCGTCTGGGTCGCCGAGGCGGTGAACTACCGCCGCAAGGGCTTCGGCCGCCCCATCCTCCGCCCCGAAGGCGACCGGATCCAGGTGCTCATCGACGAGACGGGCGCGGGGAAGGCGACGAAGGCCGTCACGTTCTACCAGGGGCCGGAGCTGTACGGGCCGCTGTCGGTCACCGTCATCCCGCAGGCCGATGGGAAGGCGCTGCGGGTGCTCGTGTGCCAGTCGCCGGACATCCTCGAATTCTGGGACAAGGACGGCGACCTGAAGGCGGACGGCCCGCCGACCAAATTCCTCACCGGCTTCCGCGGCTTCGACCACGACCACGGTGTCCACGGCCTCACCGTCGGGCCGGACGGCAAGCTCTACTTCACTGTCGGCGACAGCGGCGTGAGCGGCCTCCAGTCGAAGGACGGCAAGGGGCGCAAGTGGGAGTCGAACGCCACCGACGTGCGCGCCGGCACCGTCTGGCGCTGCGACCAGGACGGCACGAACCTCGAACTCGTCGCCCACAACTTCCGCAACAACTACGAGGCGTGCGTCGACTCGTTCGGCGAGGTGTGGCTCTCGGACAACGACGACGACGGCAACCAGCAGACGCGCATCTGCTACGTGATGCCGGGCGGAAACTACGGCTACCACCCGCGCGGCCCCGGCCAGACGCACTGGCACGAGGAGCAGCCGGGCGTGGTCCACAAGGCGATGCGCACCGGGTTCGGCAGCCCGTGCGGCATCACCTTCTACGAGGGCGCCTTGTTCCCCGAGAAGTACCGCGGCCACCTGCTGCACTGCGACGCCGGGCCGCGCGAGGTGCGGGCGTTCTTCCGCAAGGCGAAGGGCGCCGGCTACGAGTTGGACAAGGAAGTGATCCTGACGAGCACGGACAACTGGTTCCGCCCGAGCGGCGTGCGGGTGGCGCCGGACGGCAGCGTGTTCGTGTGCGACTGGTACGACCCCGGCGTCGGCGGGCACGGCATGGGCGACTGGAAGATGGGCCGCGTCTTCCGCATCACCCCGAAGGGCCACGACGGCTACAAGACGCCGGACGTGAAGCTGAACACGCCGGCGGGCATTCTGGCGGCGCTCGGGTCGCCGAACTCGGCGATCCGGCAGGCGGCGGCCGCCGCCCTCCCGAACAAGGAGGCGACGCGTCAACTGCCGAACCTGGCCGAGCTGACCGACAAGACACTGGCCGCGCGCGTCTCCTGGCTCGCCACCGCCGGCTTGATCCGCGACCGGTCGAAGTGGGTGGCGATGCCCGCGCTGATGCACCTCAAAGAGGGTGATGCCCGCGACCAGGCGATGGGGGTGCGGATGATGGCGATGATCCCCGGGGCCGAAATCCCGCAGCGCGGCCTCCCGGACGTCATGCTCGACCCGAACCCGTCGCCCGCCGCCCGCCGCGAGCTACTCCTGTGGGCGCGGCAGTGGGAGGCGGCCCCCGCGGCCGCACTCGTGGCCCGGTTCGCCAAGCAGTACGACGGCCAGGACCACTTCTACCGCGCCGCGCTGAACATCGCCGCCGGCACCGACCCGGCCCGGCGCGACACCATCCTCGCCGCCTTCGACAAGCACTTCCCGACGTGGGACGACAAGGTCGCCGACCTGGTGTGGGAGCTGCGGCCGAAGTCGGTCCTGCCGCGGCTGCCGGGCCTGCTGGCCGACGCCAAGCTCACCGCCGCGCAGAAGGCGCGCGTCGTGGACATCCTCGCCGCCAGCGACGACCCGAAGGCCGGCGCCGCCATGCTGTCCGTCCTCAAGGGCGACGCCGCCCCCGAGGTGAAGGCCCGCGCCCTCGAGCAGCTGCGGCTGTTCCTGCCGACGAAGTGGAACGGCCTCCGCACCAGCCCCGACCTCGCGGCCGCGATCGACGGGTTGCTCGCCGGCCCGGACACGAAGGCCACCGGCCTCCAGCTCGTCGCCGCCGCCGGGGCCACCGATCGGGCGCTGGCCGTGGCCCGGATGGCGTCCGACGCCGCCACCCCGCCGGCCGTCGTCACCGAGGCCGTGCGCACGCTCGGCAAGCTCCGGTCGGCCGAGTCGGTGGACCTGCTCGGCCGGCTGGCGAAGGCCGGCCCGCCGCTCGGCGCCGAGGCGGTCAACTCCCTCGGCGGGCTCGTCGGCACCAACCCCAAGCTCGACGACACTGGCACCAAGGCGCTGACGGCGCTGCAGGGGCTGGTCGAGAACAAGGAGGCGCAGCGGGCCGCGGTCGGGGCGCTGGCCGGCACCCGCGCCGGCACCGTCTGGCTGCTCGACCAGCACGCGTCCAAGAAGCTGCCAGTTTCGCTGGTGGCCGAGGCCGGGCAACTGCTGCGGAACAGCCCGTTCCAGGCCGAGCGGAACCGCGCCATGCTGCTGTTCCCCGCCCCCGGTCGGCTCGACCTGAAGAACCTGCCGCCGATGGCCGAGCTGGTCGGCCGCCGGGGCGACGCGGCACGCGGCAAGGCGGTGTGGGAGGCGAGCGCGACCGGCGCGGCGCAGTGTGCCAAGTGCCACACCGTCCGCGGCGTCGGCGGGCAGATCGGGCCGGACCTGTCGATGATCGGCAAGAAGGCCAGCCGCGAGAACCTGTTCGACTCGATCCTCGACCCGTCGAAGGCCATCGCCGACCAGCACACGTCGTACACCCTCACCACCGCCGCCGGCCTCACCGTGACCGGCCTGCTGGTGAACGACACGCCGCAGGCCGTCACGCTCCGCGACGCCAACGGCAAGGACACGTCGATCCCGAAGGCGGACATCGAGGGTGACGTGCGCAAGTCGAAGGTGTCGCTGATGCCGCAGGACGTGGTGGCGGCGCTGAGCGCGGACGAGCTGGTGGACCTCGTCACCTACCTGCAGACGCTCCAGACCGCGGGCTACACGCCGGACTCGTTCCGCGTCGCGGGTCCGTTCCCGGCGCAAAGCATGGCCGAGGCCCTGGGGAGGGAGTACGGCCCCGAGAAGGGCGCGTTCGACCCGGCGGCGAAGTTCGGCGCCGTGGCGTGGCGGACGATCCGGCCCGACACGAAGGGCTACCTCGATCTCGCGGGGCTGCACGGCAACGCGGGGAAGCAGTCGGCGAGCTACCTGTACGCCGAGATCGACTCGCCGGACGAGCAGGACGCGCAGGTGCTGCTCGGCATCGACGACGGCGCGGTCCTGTGGGTGAACGGCCGCGAGGTGTTCCGCCACAGCGACACCCGCGCCGCGGCGCCGGGCCAACACACGGTGGCGGTGCGGCTGACGAAGGGGAAGAACACGGTGCTGCTGAAGGTGGCGAACGGCGACAACCCACACGGCGCGTACTTCA
>DASPHQ010000037.1:0-8883 GCA_035629595.1 Urbifossiella sp.
GCGGACGAGCGGCAGTCCGTAGCCGGACGGCGCGGCGACGAGGTCGAACGGGCCGCGGGCGTCGAGCCACGCCACCGCGGCGGCGGGGTCGGCGCGCAGCTGTTCGGGATGGAACCGGGTCTGGTCCGCGACGATTCCATCCTCAAGGACGAGGACGTCGAGGGCGGACGTTCCGGGGTCGCAACCGGCGACGCGCATGGGAGTGGCCCCCGGGCGGAGGGGATGAGGTTCGCGCCCCAGCATACCGCAACGGCGGCCGGGCGTCACCCGCGCTCGATGAGTGTCTGCGTCTTTACCACGGCGCGTTCCTCGGGAAAGGTGTGGAACGCGCTGACCGCCAGGGCGCCCGGCAGCGCCTCGGCCACGACCACGCCGAGCGGCGCCAGCCCGAGCCGGTCGCCGCCGCGGAAGTGGCTCACAAGCCCCTTGCGGGCGCCGTCCGAGCGCAGCTCCTCGTGCGCCCGCACGAACAGCTCCGGCGGCAACACCTCGACCTGCGAACTCACCTGGTAGCGCACCCGGCCGAGGTCGCACCGGCCGCCGCGACCGCCGCCGAGCTGGTGCCCGAGCCGTCGGCCGCGCGCGGGCAACTCCACCTCCGCCGTCGCCGTCAGCTCCGTGAGCGTGACCGTGCCGTCGGTCCACTCCAGGACGTGACCCGTCGGCGTGATGCGGACCGTGACGCGGGCGCCGTTCGACTCGACGCTGCGCGAGGCGACGGCGGCGAACAGCTCCGGGTGGAGCGGCCGGTCGAACAGTCGGAACAGCAGTTCCGCCACCCGCGGGCGGACGAACGTCGGACCCATCGCGCACCCCGGTCCGGGCCTCTGGCGGGGGATTATACCCCACGCCCCGCCGCGGGTTGAACCCCACCCGCGAAAGCCCGGGGACGGCCGTCCCCGGGCTTTCCGCGCCCCAACACGTTACCGAGAAATCTCCCGCGCGAGCGAATACCCGGAGAGGTATAATCACCTGTCAACTTTGGAGGGCCGAGCCGTGACCGAATCGCTGTCGCGCGGGCAGGCGGCCGTTCTCGGGCTGGTGGTCGTCGCGGCCGTCGCGGCCGCCGCCTACGGGCTCGTCCGCGTCGGCGACCGACACGCCTTCCGCGACGGCGCCGCCGAACTCACCGTCGGTTTCCCCGAGGCGCACGACGTGGGGCCGGGCATGCCGGTCCGCGTCCGCGGGGTCGACGCCGGCGAGGTCGTCGCCGTCGAGTACCCCGACCACGACGGCCCCGGGGCCGAGGTCACGGTCCGGCTGCGGGTGAAGAAAGAACTGGCCGGCCGCCTCTACGCCGACGCCGCGGCGCGCGTCCTGTCCGGCGGCGTGTTCGGGTCGAAGGTCGTCGCCATCGACCCCGGCCGGCCCGGCGCCGGTCCACTGGCCGACGGCCGCCTCAAGGGGCTGCCGCCGACCGGGCTCGACGAGGCGGTCGCCGACGCGCGGGCCGTCGCCACCGAGGTGAAGGCGCTGGCCGCCGACGCGCGGGCCACGTCGGCCGAGGCCCGGCGGCTGCTCAAGGACGTGCGCGACGGCGACGGCACCCTGGGCAAGCTGGTGAAGGACGACGACCTGTACCGCGATCTGAAAGGCCTGACGGCCGACGCCCGGAACGCGATCAAGCGGGTGGACGGCGCCGTGGACACGGTTCAGGGAGAGGTGGCGAGCGTGCGGGGCTTCGTGGCCGACGGCCGGGCCAGTCTCCAGAGTATGAAGCAGGGGACGGACGCGATCAGCAAGTTGCCGGTGGTGCGGTCGTACGTCGAGAACTCGGCCGAGCTGCTGGTGCGGCCGAACATGCAGCGCTTCCAGCGGGTGTACCAGGCGAACGACATCTTCCAGCCGCGGACGGCGCAGATCCACGACGTGGGGTATACGCACCTGGATAAGTGCTTGCACCTGTTCACCGAGATCGGTGGCGGCAAGGCCGAGCTGGTGGTGGTGGCCTTCGCCGACCCGAACGACGCCGGGTACACGCCGGCGTCGGCGCTGGAGACGACGCGGAAGCAGGCCGAGGCGCTGAACAATTATTTCCGCGACCACAACGTCCATAAGCTGGGCTGGGTCAGCCGGCGGACGATGACGCCGCTGGGGATGGGGTTCAGCCCGTCGCCGGTAGTCGAGAACCCGCCCCTGCCCGCGTCGAACATCCAGCTGCTTCTGTTCAGCCCGCCGTGACCGGCGCCAGCAGCATTGCCCTGACAGGTTCGGTTCCGGTCGGGGTATCCGGGGGTGTCCTCCCCCGGAGCCCGCGATGACCGCCGCCACGATGGCCCGCCCGGAGCCCCGCGTGACCGCCGCCCCCGAGCCGCCGGCCCCCACCCCGGCTGACCTCGCGGCGGCGCGCGTCGTCCGCCACTTCTGCCGGCTGCAGCTCCCGGCCGTGCGGCTCACCGAACCCGACTTCCTGAGCCATCTCGACCGCACGTTCCGGCTGTACGCGCCGAAGGCGCCCGGCGCCAGCCGTGCGTCGTACCTCGAAGGCCTGTACGCCACCGACTGGGCCGTGTGCGTCGGCTGCCTGACCGGCCAGCGAACTGCCTGGGAGCTACTGTTTGCCGCCCGCACCGGGCGCAGCGACTGCCTGCTGGTGGACGCATTGCGGGCGCGGGCGGTGCGGCTCTACCCGCGCGACGACGAGAAGCAGGACACGGCCGTCACCGAGTTCTGGAGCAACCTGATCGCCCCGGACGGCGGCGGGGTGCCGATCCTCGCCCGGTACGACGGCCAGCGGCCGCTCGCCCCGTGGCTCATCCGCGTGTTCCAGAACTGGCACCTGTCGCAGCTGCGGCGGAACACCGGCACGGTGGCGCTGCCCGACGACGAGATCGCGCTGCCGCTGGACACGCCGCGCGAGGCGGCCGCGGCCCGGTGGCACGAGGCGTTCGTGCTCGCCGCCCGCGACTGGCTCGACTCCACGACCGACGACGAGCGGCTGCTGCTGGGTCTGCGCTGGCGCTACCGGATGAGCCAGCGCGACGCGGCGGGATTGCTCGGGCTGCACGAGGGGAGCATTTCGCGGCGGACCGACAAGCTGCGCGACCGGGCGCTCGAACAGATCGGCGGCCGGCTCGTCGCCGACGGCTGGACCGGCGACGACCTGGAGGGGTTCATCCTGACGGAGCTCGGGGCGGTGTTGACGGACGACCCGCGGCTGTCGGCGGACTATTTGCGGCGGCTGCTGGCGGCGAAGGGGAAGGCACTCCCCGCCGCGGACTGATAGGTGTGGGTGGAAAGCCCGGGGACGGCCGTCCCCGGGCTTCAGGGGCGATCCGAACCGACCCCGAGCACGGCGTCGGCCCGGTCCACGCCGGCGGCGACGCGGCCGAGCAGGTTGCGATAAATGTCGTCGCCGTTTACCCCGACCGTCGGCACCGTGGCGAAGCGGACGTGCCCGCCGGCGAATAGCACGTTCTGGCCGTGGGCGTGCGGCGCACCCGCGGCCCCGAGCGGGATGTCGGCACACACCGGGATCAGGTCGTTCTCGTCGTCGGCCGCCCGGCGCGGCCCCAGCAGCGCCCCGTCGGCGCCGCGGTGCCCCAGCGCGTAGGCGTAGCCGACGGCCGTCGTCGCCATCGCCCGGGCGTCGGCGACGGGGACGCCGCCGGCGGCCGGGCACGCGGCGCGGAACCCGACCGGGCACTGCCCCGCGTCCGCCAGCGCCGCCACGAACGACCCCGCCACCGGGTACGCTTCCGTGCCCACCTGCGGCAGCCGGCCGGCGTTCGCGTCGGCGTACCCGGTCAGCCCCTGGTGGAGCGTCATCAGGTTCGACTGGCAGGCGACCACGTCGCTCCGCTCCCGGACCTTCATCACGAACGTGGACGCCAGGCCGACGCCGACGAACGCGATCCCGGCCGCGACCAGCACCTCCACGCGGAACCGCCCGCCGAGCGCCCGCGCCTCCGGCCGGTCGGTCACCGGCAGCCGGCGGACGCGGTCCGGGGCCACGTCCGCGGCGATGACCCCGACCGGCGTCGGCTGGAACGGCCGCCGCGGTTCGGTGGCGACGACGTGTTCCGCGACGCGGGCCACGGTCCGCAGCGCCAACTCGGCCGGCGGCTCGTGTTCGGCGTGCGGCGGGAGGGCGGCGCGAAGGGCGGCGAGGCGGGCCGCGAGCTCCGGGTCGGCCGCGACGCGGGCGGCGACGGCGGCGCGGTCGGCCGGGTCGAGCAGGTCGAGGAGGTAGCCGGCGAGGTCGATGTCGTCGGTCATCGGTTCCCCGTGGTGAAGGGCGGTTCCTCCGCCGCCGTCCAGTCCTCGGTCAGCTTCGTCGTGGCCGCGTGGAGGCGCGACTTCACGGTGCCGACCGGGATGCCGAGTACGTCGGCGATGTCCTTGTACTTCATCCCCTGGAAGTACGCCAACACCACCACCTGCCGCAACAGCTCCGGCAGCCTCGCCACCGCCGCCCGGACGCGCTCCGCCTGCTCGGCGCGGTCGGCCAACTCGCCGGGGTCGGGGTCGGGGGCGGCGGCCAGCTCGAACAGCGGCCGCGGCTCCCCCTCCTCGTCCGGGGCGGTGCGGGCGTCGCCGACCCGGTCGCCCTGGCGCGACCGCTTCCGCATGGCGTCGATCGCCTGGTTCGTGGCGATCGCGTACAGCCACGGCCGGGCGGCGCGGCCGGGCTCGTACTGGCCGATCTTGCGGAACACCGCGACGAACGTGTTCTGGAACACGTCGTCGGCCAGGTCGTCGTCGCCGACGTACCGGCGGAGGTAGCCGTAGAGCTCCCGCTCGTACCGCCGGACGAGGGTGCCGAACACCGACCGGTCCCCGGCGCGGAGGCGGCCGAGGAGCTGTTCGTCCGTCTCGGCGGGTGTCCGGGCGGGGTCGGGCACGACGCTCCCTGGAAGCTGTACGCGGGGGGGCGGGTCAAGGTTCTTGTTGTAGTTTCCCGTCGGGCGAAAGCCCGGGGACGGCTGTCCCCGGGCTTTCCGGCCCGCTACCGTACCCGTTCGCCCCCGCGCCGACAGGAAGAGCCGATGCCCCGCCGCACCGTGGACCAGCTCCGGGACGGAGACCCGCTCGACGACGTGTACCTCGTCGCCGACAAGCAGTTGCGGGTGAACCGCAACGGCGCCCCGTTCCTGCAACTGGACCTCCGCGACCGCACCGGCGGCATCTCGGCCCGGATGTGGAACGCCTCCGACGCCGTCGCCCGCGGGTTCGACCCCGGCGACTTCGTCCACGCCGACGGCAAGGTGCAGCTGTTCCAGGGGGCGCTCCAGGTCATCCTCACGTCGGTCGAGCGTGTGGAGGCGGGAAAAGTCGATCTGACCGACTTCCTGCCGCAGACCGACAAGAGCATCCCGCAGCTGATGGACCGCCTCCGCGGCTACCTGTTCAAGCTCGGCAACCCGCACCTCCGGGCGCTGGCCGAGTGCCTGCTGATGGACGACGCCTTCGTCCGCAAGTTCGCCACCTGCCCGGCCGGGGTGAAGCTCCACCACGCCTACGTCGGCGGGCTGCTGGAACACGTCGTCACCATGATGGATGCGGCGGAGAAGCTGTTGCCGCTGTACCCGTTCGTGGACCGCGACCTGCTGCTGATCGGCATTTTCCTCCACGACGCCGGCAAGGTCCGCGAGCTGACTTTTGCCCGCGCCTTCGGCTACTCCGACGAGGGGCAGCTGGTCGGCCACCTGGCGATCGGCGTGGAGCTGCTGACGACCGCGGCGCTGAAGGTGCCCGACCTGACCGGCGAGCCGGTGCCCCGGGAGCTGTTGCTGCGGTTGCAGCACATGATCCTTAGCCACCACGGGACGCTCGAATGGGGGAGTCCGCGGGTGCCGATGACGCCGGAGGCGATGCTGCTCCACGTCATCGACATGATGGACACGCGGATGCACCAGGTGGCGCGGGAGATGAAGGAGGACAAGAACAACCCGTCGGCGTGGACGCCGTACAACCACAACCTCGGGCGGCGGTTCTACAAGGGCGGCGGCAACGGCGACCTGATCGGCGAGAGCGGTGGCGGGTACGACTGACGCACCGGCCGTCGGGGAAATCCCGACTATGTGTAGGGGGATTCGGATGAGAAGTCGATAATGGGGTCGGACAACGCTGCGGCATCACGGCAGCGACCCGAACCCGGGAGGCCACCGTGCCTCGGTACGCGCTCGAAACGATCATCCTGATCCTCCTGCTCCTGTGGCTGTTGGGGGCGTTCGTCGTCCCCCTGGGGAGCAACCTGGTTCACCTCCTCCTCGTCATCGTCCTGGTCGTGGTCGTACTCCGGCTGGTCCAGGGCCGCCGCGTTCTCTGACGCGACCCCGATCGCCCGACGCAACGGCCCCGCGCCCCGGCGCGGGGCCGTGCCCACTTCCTGACGGGACGATCGGCTTGGCCTCCATTGATCTGATCGGCGGGCTCAACTACTACCTCGCTGGGCGGCCGCACTCCGCTGACCGGGCGAGCGGCCGGTACCGGAACACTCATCGATTCCGCGCGTGACAGACCCGCGCCGATCGTGTGTAATAGCTTCGCATCGCCTACCACCCTTTCCCGATCCCCGCCGGAGGCCCGTCCGATGCTCCCCGCCGACAAGCCCGTCGCCTGCCCCGACTGCACCACCCCGGAGCTCGCCCGCCGCGACTTCTTCCGCATCGCCGCCGCGGGTGCGGTCGCCGCCGTCGTCCCCGCCGCCGAGACGTTCTCGCCGCTGGCGAAGGCCCGCGCCGCCCGCGCCCAGCAGCAGGCCACCAGCGAGGCCATGATCCGCGAGCTGTTCGCCACCCTCACCGCCGACCAGAAGTCGAAGGTGGTGAAGCCCTGGGACTTCGGCCCGAAGGGCGGCCTGCCGGCGCGCCTGGCGACGCACAACGCCGCCCCCAGCCCCGACGTGCGCATCGGCACCGCGTACACGCGGACGCAGATCGAGCAGCTCGACCGCATCTTCCGGTCGCTCGGCAACGGCAACGAGGGCTACCGCCTCCTGAGCCGCGGCGGCCGGTTCGACGCCAGCGGCGACTTCGAGAGCATCGGCGCCCTGATCTACGGCGAGCCGACCGACGGCAAGCCGTACTCGCTGATGTTCGCCGGCCACCACCTGACGATCCGCTGCGACGGCAACTCGGAGCAGGGGGCGGCGTTCGGCGGCCCGCTGTACTACGGCCACACCCCGAACGGGTACGCCCGGAACAACGTGTTCTACCACCAGACGCGGAGCCTGAGCGACCTGTTTGCGTCGCTGTCGGACGAGCAGAAGCCGGCGGCGGTGAAGCCCGGCACGTGGCGCGACGGGGTGGCGTCGGTGCAGCTGCCGAAGGCCGACTACAAGGCGCCGGGGGTGGCGTTCACGGCGCTGACGCGCGACCAGCGCGGGCTGGTGGAGCGGGTGATGCGGGAGCTCGTGTCGCCGTACCGCCGGGCCGACGGCGACGAGGTGATGGAGGTGATCCGGGCGAACGGCGGGATGGAGAAGCTCGGCTTCGCGTTCTACACCGAGGGGGAGCGGACGGCACAGGAGCCGTGGAGCTTCTGGCGGCTGGAGGGGCCGGGCTTCGTGTGGAGCTTCCGGGCGCTGCCGCACATCCACACGTTCGTGAACGTCAGCACCCGGGTGGCGTGACGACGCGGACCGCCCGTGGACGACCGTCTCCGGGCCACCGTTGAACCCGAACCAACAGGTCAATCGTGGTCGGTCGCGCCGTCACGCTGGAAGGGCTGACACCGGACGAGGTGCTGGCCCTCCCCGACGACGCGATCGACACACTCATCCTCTGCGGCGAGCCGCTCGTGTTCCGTGCGGGTACCGCGGAAATTCTCGGCCGCTTCTGGACGACCGACTCCGCGTTGGTGTTGGAACTGGGACACATCGACGGCGGCGGCGAAGGCGTACTCCCCACCATTGCGGTTCTCGCGGAGCGGTACGCACGACGGCGCGGGCTGGCGGCCCTCGACTGGCGCGTTCACGCTCTCAACTGCGCGAATCCGAACCTGAAGCTGCGGCGGTTGCTGGACCGCCTGGGGTTCGTGATAACCGACGTGCCTGACACCGGACCTTGCTACCACCTCCTCCAACCGCTGGGGCCGTCGCCTGCCGAGCCGCCCCACGCCGGGTGACGACGTGCGAATCCTGTGGGTCGAGAACCACGCCGTCTTCGTGCGGATGGCCGGGCGTCAGTTCCTGGCCGGGCACGACCTCACCGTCGTGCCGTCCGTCTCCGCCGCGACAGCCGCGCTGTCCGAAACCGCCTTCGACGCCGTGCTGGTGGACTACGACCTGGACGACGGCAAGAGGACCGACGTGGTCGCGTTCACCCGGCAGCTCGACCCACGCCCGCGGGTGCTCGCGGTGTCCGCACACGATGACGGGAACGCGGCGCTGCTCGCCGCCGGGGCCGATGCCGCCTGCCCCAAAACGCGGTTCGCGGCGATCGCCGGGGTACTCCAGCTTGCAGCCGCTCCCCGGGTATGAGCTCGCCGGGCCGTGGCCGTATCATTACCTTCATGGCACTGCGCGTCTCGAACCTCCGGCTCCCGGTCGAGGAGCCGGAGGCGACCCTCCCCGACCACCTCGCCCGCGCCCTCGGCGTGTCCACCGCCGACATCGGCGGCTGGCGCGTCGTCCGCAAGGCGCTCGACCTGCGCGACAAGCGGCAGCTCCGGTTCGTCTACAACTTCGAGGTCGAGCTCCCCGACGACGACCACCGCGCGGCCGGCACCGTGCAGGTGGAGCGCGTCGCGGAGCCGCCGTTCGCCATGCCCGAGCCCGGGAGCCGGCCGCTGCCGCACCGGCCGGTCGTGGTCGGCTCCGGGCCGGGCGGGCTGGTGTGCGCCTACTTCCTCGCCCTGCACGGCTACCGCCCGCTCGTGCTCGAGCGCGGCACGAAGGTGAACGACCGCATCCGCGACGTGCGCACGTTCGACGACGGC
>DASPHQ010000038.1:0-2637 GCA_035629595.1 Urbifossiella sp.
CGGGCTAAAGCCCGCGGCTACCAGACAGGACGGCGACCCGAAACGACGGTGATGCAATGCCGGTTGACGTGCTGCCGATCGCCGACGTCGCGGGTGCGGACCAGGAGTTCCTGTACACCCTCAACTTCGGCCCGCAGCACCCGGCCACGCACACCACCCTGCGCCTCGTCCTCACCCTCGACGGCGAGACCATCGTCCAGGCCGTCCCCGACATCGGCTACCTCCACAGCGGGTTCGAGAAGCTCGGCGAAGACCTCGACTTCAACCAGTACGTCACCATCGTCGACCGGATGAACTACATCAGCCCGTTCGCCAACGAGGTGAGCTGGCACCACACCGTCGAGAAGCTGCTGGGGATCGAGGTCACGCCGCGCTGCAAGTACCTCCGCGTCATCCTCGCGGAGCTGGCGCGGATTAATGATCACCTGTTGTGCGTGGGTGCGGCGGCGCTCGACCTGGGGGCGCTCACGGCGTTCCTGTACGCGTTCAACGAGCGCGAGAAGATTTATAACATCTTCGAGGCCGCGTCCGGGCAGCGCTTCCACCCCGGGTTCAGCCGCGTCGGCGGGCTGATGAACGACATCACCGACGACGTGGTGAACCTCATCCGCGGCTTCCTCAAGACGTTCCCCAAGGCCCACGCCGACGTGGTGCGGCTCCTGAACCGCAACCGCATCTTCGTGGACCGCACGAAGGGGATCGGCGTGCTGTCGAAGGCGGACGCGATCGGCGGCAGTTGCTCGGGACCGGTGGCGCGGGCGTCCGGCGTGGTGCGCGACCTGCGGAAGGACGAACCGTACCTGGCGTACCCGGAGCTGCAGTCGGCGTTCAAGGTGGTGTGTTCGACCGGCGGCGACTGTTACGCCCGCTACCACGTCCGCATGGAAGAGATCGTGGAGTCGGTGAACATCATCAAGGCCGCGGTGGAGAACATCCCGAGCGGGCCGGTGAACGTGGCGCTCAACGACAAGGTGACGATCCCGGACAAGACGGCGACGTACCGCAGCATCGAGGGGCTGATCCAGCACTTCGAGCTGTTCATGTGGAACCGGCAGTGGACGCCGCCGGTGAACGAGGTGTACGGCGCGACCGAGACGGCGAACGGCGAGCTCGGCTTCTACCTCGTGTCGGACGGCGGCCCGCGGGCGTGGCGCGCCCGCACCCGGCCGCCGTCGTTCATCCACTTCGCCGTCTTCCCGGGGATGATGGAGGGGCACCAGATCAGTGACGTGCCCGCGGTGTTAGGGAGTTTGAACATCATCGCCGCGGAGTTGGACCGATGAAGCGGGGCCGCCGCGTGGTTCACGGCCCGCTCGTCCGGGCGCTGTGCGTGGCGATGGTCGCCGCCGGGGGGCTGATCTGCCTGGGGTTCGCGGCCGCCCTGCCGTGGATCGTCGCGGAAGGCGAAGGCCCCGCGCCCGAGGACTGGCTGGACGGCTTCGGCGACTACTGGGGGTTCGCCGCGCTCCTCGCCGGGGTCGGGCTGTTGCAACTGGCGATCGCCGGGTGGGGCGTGTGGTCGTGGGGTTCCGCGGAGAGGCTGGACCGCTAGCGGGAGGGTGCCGTGGCCCGCGTCTCCGGCCCGCCGGGTCCGCTCGAACGGCGCCTCCTGTTGCTGCTCGTCGGCGGCGGGGCGCTGGTGACGCTCGGGTTCGCCGCGTGGTCGGCCGCGGCGGACTGGGAGGCGGCGAAGACGGCCGGCTGGCCGACCGCCCCCGGGACGGTGCTGGAGCGGCGGACGCACATGGCCACGCCGCGGACGGGGAAGGAGTCGCCCCACTACCGCGTCCTGGTCCGCTACCGGTACGCGGTGGACGGCCGGGAGTACGAGGCGGACCGGTTCAACCCGTTCGACGGGTGGACCGACAAGGCCGCGGCCGACGACGCCCTGGCACGATACCAGCCGGGCGCCGCGTGCGAGGTGAGTTTTGACCCCGCCGACCCGTCCGCCGCGTACCTGGCGCGCGGCCCGCGCCGCGGGGCGTGGCTCCTGGCCGGGGCGCTGGCGGCGGCCGGCGTGATCCTGCTGGCGCTGGCGGGGTGGGTGGTGCGGAGGTGGCGTTCCGTGGCAAGGGCGGGCTGACATGGGCGTGCTGACCGAAGACCAGAAGAACCGCATCCGGGCGTACCTCCCGAAGTACCCCCGCAAGCAGGCGGTCACGCTGCCGGCGCTGCACCTCGTCCACGACGAGAACCGCACCGTCTCGAACGAGGCGATCGTCGAGATCGCCGAGCTGCTGGACCTGCACCCGAGCGAGGTGCAGGACACGATGACCTTCTACGCCTTCTTCAAGGGCGAGGGCCAGAAGAACGGCGCGACGCGGCTGTGGGTCTGCCGCGGGCTGGCGTGCATGCTCCGCGGCGCCTACGAGCTGATCGAGCACTGCGAGGGGAAGCTCGGCGTCCACTGCGGCGGGACGACGCCGGACGGCCGGATCACGCTGGAGGTGGCCGAGTGCATCGGCGCCTGCGACGGGGCCCCGGCGTGCCTGCGCGAGGACGTTCACGTCATGGACGTGACGCCCGAGAAGGCCGACGCGCTGATCGAGGAACTGCGGCGCTGAGCGGGGATGGTGGCTCGGGGCCGGTAGCCGCGGGCTTCAGCCCGCGCGGCGTCGGCGGTGTTACGGGGGCGTG
>DASPHQ010000039.1:0-5344 GCA_035629595.1 Urbifossiella sp.
ATCACCGGCCGCTCCGGCGTGAGCGCCAAGCGGGCCGTCGCCCACAAGATCGTCGCGCAGGACGGGCTCTACTCGTTCCTGCCCGGCGGCGGCGTGATCGACGGGGCCAAGTCCCGCGACTGGTCGAACGCCGACAGCACGCTGAACCTCCAGCCCGGCCTCCTCATGGGCGAGGTGACGGCGAGCGGGAAGTACGCCCCGACCATCCTCGGCGTGACGCAGGGCGCCTACACCTCCGGCGGCACGTCGATCACCGTGACCGCCGCCCAGGCCGTCGAGATCGCCCGCCGGGTCGGCACGTCCGGCAACCTGTACTACATCGGGCCGCCGGCCGCCGCCGGCACCGTCGCCACCCTCGGCCCGATCGCGTTCTCCGCGATCAACACCGGCACGGGCGTCATCACCACCGCGACGCTCGGAGCCAACCTCATCGCGGGCGGGCTCGTGGTTGCCGGGGACGGGTCCGAGACGCCCATCACGTTCATCCCGGACGGGTGGGGCATCCCCGTCGGGAGCGACAGCGCCGACGTGTCGTTCCCGCAGATCCCGACGGCCGGCCTGCTGCGGACGGACGGGATCATCGGCTACCCGACCGACACCAGCCTCCGCGCCTGGCTGCGGGCGAGCCTGAACCGCGCCGGCGGCGGGCTGTTCCAGTTCACCGACCGGTTCTAACGCCCGCCCGGCGTCATGTGACGGCCGTGTGACTGGTCACACGGCCGTCACATGACCGACCGCCTCGAACCCCGCTGGCCGCGAGGCCGCCGCCGACCCCCGACCAGGAGCCCCCGCCATGCCGTACGCGATCGAACAGGTGCTCGGCTACGTTGCCCTGATGAAGGCCATCAAGGAGGTCGAGTCGGGCGTGCCGAAGCCGCTCCCGCCGGCGTACTACGCCGTGCGGCCGACCGACCGCGTCGTCGGCGACCGGGCGCGCAACTTCAAGTTCAAGGGCACCCGCAAGGCGGCCCGGAAGAGCGAGTACGGCGCCCCGCCCCGCCAGGTCGCGCTCCAGCCGCGGAACGTGCAGGACGTGATCCTCCTGTTCGCCACGGAGAAGGTGCTGTTCCGCCAGGAGTTCATCCGCATCCTCATGCAGTGGCAGGCCGGCGTCTACGGGGCCGACGAGCAGGCCCGCCAGGAGATCCTCCAGCAGGTCGAGGAGTTCAAGACCCTCTTCGACACGCTCCGCACGACGGCCATCCACAGCGCCCTCGCGCACTTCAAGTTCTACTTCGACGCCGACGGGTACATCCTGCCGTCGAGCTCGGGGGCCGCGGAGACCATCGACCTCGGCATCCCGGCGACCAACACCGGCCAGGTCAACCCCGGCGGCGGCGCGATCATCAACGCCAGCTGGGCGACGAGCACGACCGACATCCCGACGCAGCTGAACAACCTGAAGAAGCGGGCCATCCAGCTGACCGGGCGGCCGCTGCGGTACGCGTTCTACGGGTCGAACATCCCCGGCTACCTGCTCGGGAACGACCGGTGCAAGCAGTACTTCAGCTTCAACCCGTCGATCCTCAACGCCTTCGCCGCGACCGGCCGGCCGCCGTCGGACCTGTTCGAGCTGACGTGGCTGCCGGCCTACTCGATGTTCCACGAGAACGCGGCCGGCGACATCGTCGAGCCGTGGCCGGCCGACCAGATCACGTTCGCCCCGGAGCCCACGCCCGACACCTGGCGCCTCCTGGAGGGGTCGTACATGATCCCCAAGAGCTACCAGCCGACGGGCACGATCGAGGGCGCCCTGGCGAACATGGAGACCGTGTTCGGGATGTTCGAGTACAGCCAGGTGAACAACCTGTACCTGCCGAACTCGGAGCACATCGCCGGCGACACGTTCCTCCCGTGGCCGTGCCTCCCGGAGTCGTACTTCCAGGTGGACGTGACCCCGTAACCGGAGCCCGTCGCCCTCACCCTCTCCCTCCGCGGGAGGGGGACGACCGCCCCCGCCCCAACCCGCCAGACGAGGAGGCCCGCCGTGGCCGAGCCTGTGAAGTGGGCCGCCGAACTGATCCGGCGGCTGAAGGAGACCGGGACCGGCGACCAGCACCTGGGCGCGATCCGCGACGCCATGAAGGCGAAGTGGAACTGGCGGCCGGAAGGCCTGGCGACGCTCCCCGAGGACAGCCCCCTCCGGCCGCTGGCCGCGAGGTGGGACGCCGCCGGCGTGCTCGCGCTGCCCGACCAGGACGCCGGCCGCCACCTGACCGCCCGGGAGGCGGTCGACGCCCTGGTCGGCCGGGAGCTGGCCGCCGGCCGGCCCGCCGGCGGCGTCACGGTGGGCAAGGCCCGGCAGCTCGTCGCCACCGGCGAGTACGTCGTGCCGGTCGCCGCCACCCGCCCGGGCGACGTGGAGGACCTCCTCCCGCCGCCGCCCGAGGCGGACCCGGGCGACGAGCTCGACGCCGACCTGCTCGACGAGGAGGGGGAGGAGGAGGACGACGGCTTCGACAAGCTCACCGTGGCCGAGCTGCGGGGGCACGCCGCCGACCGCAACGTCCACGTCCCGGACGGGGCGCGGAAGGCCGACCTGATCGCCGCCCTGCGGGCCGCCGCCGCGCGGTAAGGGCGTCCGCACCTCCCACCGCGAAGCCCACCCGCGTCAACGGGTGGGCTTCGCCGCACCGAGGCCACCCATGTCGGAGTCGTACCGCCCCGAGCCCGGCCGCCCGCTCGACCGCTACGGCCGGGCGGTCGAGACGTGGCTCACGCCGGACGGGGAGCCCCCGGACGGCGACAGTGGCAAGCCCGCCGTCTGCGGCCCGTACGACGCCGACGGCAACCTCACACTCGCGCCGCCCGCGCGGCGGGGGCGGTGAACCGTGGCCGACCTGGCGTACTGCACCGCCGCCGACGTGGAAGCCCTCGCCGGCGAGATGGCGATCCAGCTGCGGTCCGACGACCTGCCGGACGAGGACGACGGCGGCGCGTTCATGGCGTCGGCCATCGACTACGCGAGCGGCCGGATCGACTTCTACTGCTCGCGGTACGCCGGGGCCGATCTCGCCGCGAACCGGTGGGTGAAGGGCGTCGCGGTCCTCATCGCCCTGCGGAAGTGGTGCAGCCGCCGCCTCAACGCCGTCCCCGAGGCGGTCGAGCTCGAGTGGGAGGAGCGGCAGGCCGAGCTCGACCTGATCCGGCAGGGGAAGGCCCAGGTGCCGCAGGCCGCCGCCAGCCGCCGGCCGGTCGCCGTCACGAACTACCGGGTCGACCTGCGGCTGCCGAACAACCAGGTCCGCGTCGACCGCAACCGCTCCACCGGCATCGCGAAGGACTACCGCCGGCCGACCGACCCGCACTCGCCCGACGGGAGATAGCCGCCATGCCCCCCGTGACCGTCGTATTCCGAGGCACCCGCGCCGACTTGGTCCGCGCCTTGGCCGCCGTCCCGACCACGCTGGCCGGCCGCGGCCGCGACGCGGTCGGCGCCGCCCTCGGCGTGCAGCTGCGGCTCTCGACGGCCGTCCTGTCGCAGGTGCATCAGGACTTCCTCACCAAGAGCCGCGGCGGGGTGGGCAAGGACGGGGTGAAGTGGGCGCCGCTCGACCCGAAGACGGTGGCCGGGCGCAAGCGGACCGTAAAGGAGTCGGCCGCGCTCAAGAAGCGGAGGAAGGCGGGTGAGAAGGTGACCGCCCTGAGCTACTACGGCGGCCGGGTGGTGGACATCCTCCGCGACACCGCCCGGCTGCTGCGGTCGCTCACCCCGGGCACCGACGGCACCCCCCGGGGTGCGGACCAGATCGTCCGCACGCCGCCCGGCGAGGTGATCGTCGGGACGAACGTCCCCTACGCCGGCGCGCACCAGAACGGCACCCGGCACGTGCCGGCCCGGCCCTTCACCGGGAGGAAGGGCCGCATCCCGCCGGCGTACATGCCGGCGATCGGGCTGGCGGCGGCGCGGGGGGTGGCGCGGGCCGTCGTGCTCATGCTCGGGGGGCGGACCTCGTGAGCATGTCCGCGCTGCTGCTGGCGACCGAGGCCGACCTGCGGGCGATGCTGAACGACACCACCGACAAGAAGCTGGTGGGCGTCCAGGAGGCGGGCAACCCGCCGGCGAAGTTCGGCCAGTGGTATTACGCCGTCCACTTCGGCGCGGTGACCGGCGACGACCCGAACGCCCTGAGCCTCGACATGCTCCACGGCGTCCAGGTGACGATCACCGCCCGCAAGGCCTACGCCCCGGGCGACCGCCGCGGCCAGGTGCTCGTCACCGCCGGGGACGTGCTCGACCGGGCCGCGGACGTGGCGGTCCGGCTGCACATGAGCTACGCCGTGATGAACGACGCCAACGCCCGGATCACCGGGTTCGGCGTGAGCGTGAACGGGTTCGTCGAGCCGCTGAAGTTCGGCGACATCAGCCCGCCCGCCGAGCCGCCCGGCGACTGGATGGGCGGGGCCGAGCCGAGCGGACTGCTGGTGTCCACGGTGACGTTCCGGGACGCGCGCCGCGTCCGCCCCCTGTAGGAGCCGACCGATGCCGCTGTACCGCTGCTTCAACTGCGACAAGGTCGCCGACCACCCGGCGCCGGGGAAGTGCGTCCCGTGCGGCCTCGACCCGGCCACCGACCCGCGCGCCGACTCGATCGTCATCAAGCTGGAGACGATCCACTTCGACCCGCCGCACGCGACGGTCAAGGGGTGGGGACTCGGCCACGCGGCCTGCGACCCGACGAAGAAGGTCGGCACCGCGGACATGCGGGCGACCGGCGAGCGGGACCACGTCAACTGCCCGCGGTGCCGGGAGAGCGCGGCGTTCGCGGCGGCGGAGGGGAAACCGGCCACCGCCCACGAGTCGGTCAAGCTGCGCCCCGTCGCCAAGCCGGCCGCGACGTGAGCCCGGGCGTTCCGGCTACGATCGGCACACCTGACGGGGGAACACGATGGCACTGGCAACGCTGATCGCCGGCCGCATGTCCGGGGTCTACAACTCGGTGGACGTGGGGATCACCCGGCAGGGCCACGAGGTGGAGATCCAGCTCAAGGCCGAGGTGATCGACGAGTCCGACCTGTTCGGGCTCTCCATGATCGACGCCATCCACCGCGGCGGCGACGCCTTCTACAACGCCGTGTTCCGCGAGTACAAGGCGGGGTCGATCTCGATCCTCACCCGGCCGTTCGGCGGCACGCTGGGGCTCCTCACGAACGCCGCGAACCCGATGGGCGTCCTCCTGTCGGACAAGGCCCAGGCGCTCGTCCTGACCGCGACGGCGAGCACCCCGGCCGCGCTCACGCCGGCGACCCTGACCGCCAGCAAGTCGATCCTCGCCGAGAACTACCCGGTGAAGATCGTTCACGACTCCCGGCTGAAGGAACTGCCCATCCGCATGCGGCTCAT
>DASPHQ010000040.1:0-6126 GCA_035629595.1 Urbifossiella sp.
CGTCCCCCGGGTGGACGGTCCCGAGGGGGTCGTTGGTCGGCACGGCGGCGCCCTCAGACGATGGGGAGGGACGCGAAGTCGCCGGGCCGGCACACCTGCTCGACGTAGGCCGCGTACGGCGCCTGCACGTTGAACGTGCGGTTGTTCGGCAGCTGGACGGTCATGTCCGCGTAGGCGGCCCACAGGAAGTCCCACCCGCCCTTGAACGGGATGGTGATCTTCGAGCCGACCTTCACGTTGCGGAGGTTCTTCGAGGCCGCGAAGCGGTGCTTCAGGGTCCAGATGTTCCCGGGCCGCGGGGTGCCGGTGCAGCCCATGTACAGGAGCGTCTTGGGCGGGAAGTTGTACCACGTCGCCCCGTTGAAGCTGCCCACCAGGTCGAGCAGCGTGACGATCAGTTCCAGCGTGACGGGGTAGCACTGCGCGGTGAGGCAGAATTCGAGGGCGCCGACGTACACGTCGGTGCCGCACACCCGGTCGCGGGTGACGGCGACGGCCTGGTTGTAGTTGGGCGCGGCGGGGTCGAGGTCGGGCGAGACGTAGGACCACACGGCCGTCCCGTCGGCGATCCCGGTGCCAGTCCCCTCCGGCCCGTCGCTCGTCGCCGAGCTGGTGCCGGCGGTGGTGCAGTCGTAGAGGAAGCCGTGGGAATCGACCTTCTGCCCCACGGTGTACGCGGTCGAGGCGGTCCAGACGGCGACCGTGGCGCCGGTGGTGCTGACGAAGTCCCAGACGACCGAGCCGTCGGTGATGCCCGTCCCGGTGCCGGTCGGCCCGGAGCCGGCGCCGTTCGAGGTGCCCGCGGTCGTGCAGGTGTAGAGGTTGCCGCCGGCGGAGACGCGGTCGCCCACCACGTAGGCGGTGCTGACCGCCCAGGCGTTCGCCGGATTGACCCCGCCGTCCGCGTTGTCGTAGCGGCTGGTGACGGTCAGCAGGCTCTGCGTGACGTGCGCCTGCTGCGCGCTGATGTCGAACTCGAACTCGGGGCCGAGCGGGTCGTCGACGGCCGGGGTGCTGAGGAGCTTCACGCCCCCCGACTGCTCGGCCGAGTAGGCGTAATCCGCCGTGCAGTCCCACCAGCCCGACGACTGGACCGGCTTCTCGTCGAGCCCGACGAGCGTGAGGCCGTCCCAGCTCGTCGGGGCGAGCGCGACGAGGGCGGCCTTCATGGCGGTGTCGAGGAGCGTCCCCTTGCCGTGCCAGCGGAGGCGCACGCTCTCGCCGTTCACGCCGATGGTCCGCTGGCGGCTGTCGGCCGCCTCGGTGAAGGTGATGCTCACTGCACCCTCCCACGGCCCGCGAGGGCGTTCATGTCCCGGGCCATCTGCGGCAGGTTCGAGGCGAGCACGTCGCGGGTGGCCTCGGCGGCGTCGAGCTGGCGCTGGGGGATGGTGTCGCCGTAGCCGAGCTGCTGGCCGATCGCGGCGCTGCTGCCGGTCACCCCCTTCACGGCGTCCGCCAGCCGGGCCATGCCGCTGAACCCCGCGGCCGGTCCGCCCGCCCCCGGCCCGTCCTCGTCGTCCACAGTCAGCCACGGCATCGCGGCGAACTCGGCCCGCCACCGGGCCAGCTTCTGCAAGTCGGTCAGCTCGTTCCGGGCGGCGTCCCGGGCGTCCCGGGCGGCGTCGGCGGCCGCCTGGCGGTGGGCGTCCGACTCGCGCTGGTCCGCGTTCCGCTCGTTGACCACCAGTCGCCGGTCGGCCTCGGCCAACTCCTCGATCCGCGCCATTGAGGGGATCGACGCGGCCGCCTCGCGGAGCTTGTTCCCCAGCTTCGTGCTCACCTTGCCGATCGCGCCCGCGACCCCGTCGAGCATCGCGCGGAGCACGCCGACGGTGGCCTTGGCGATGAATGAGCCCAGGTCGATGAACATGAGCTTCAGCCCGGCGACGGCGTCCCGCCAGGTGTCCACGACCATCGACTTGGCGACGTTCCACGCGACCTGAAGGTAGAAGGTGAAGTTCAGCCATTCGGCCTTGAGGGCGGCCAGGCCGATCTTCCACGCGAGCCGCCAGTCCCCGGCCCCGATGGCGTCGCTGATCGCGCCGAACGTCTCCTTCGCGCGGCGGCCGAGGCTCACGAACTCGTCGCCGAGGAAGCTGACGATGGCCCGGCCTTCGTCCGTCTTGGCGAAGAGGTAGCCCATGCCGACGGTGATGGCGGCCACGCCCGCGACCACTGCGCCGATCGGCGACAGCAGGAGCCCGAACGCGAGCTTCACCGCCGCCACAGTCAGGAGGATGAGCTTCCCGGTGACGGCGACCGTCACGCCCAGGCCGACGACGGCCACGCCGGCGGCGACCAGCCCGACCCCCACGGCCGCGGCCGTCACGACGACGCCGCGGTTCTCCGCCACCCACTCACGGACCCGGGTCAGGGTGCCGGTGAGCTGCGCCCGCCACTCCTTGATCTGCTCGGCGGTCGGGAGCAGCGCCATGCCGACCTGGCGGACGGCGTCCTTGAAGTCCACCCACCCCGCCGTCATGGCGCGGGTCGCTTCCAGCGCCGCCGCGCCTTCGGCCCCGGACACGGCGCCGGCGCCGCCGCTGGCGAACAGCTCGTCGATCCCGGCCCGGCCCTTCTTCAGTTGCGGGAGGATGCTTTCGAGGCCGAGCGACTTGGCGGCCCGGAGTTGACCGACGGCGTTGGGGATGCGCTGGATGGCGTCGGCGACGGCGTTCAACTGCTCGCGGGCGCCGAGGCCGGCGATGCGGGTGGCCGGCCCCATCGACTTGAGGTTTTCGAGAAGGTAGCCGTGCGAGTCCGCGGCCTCGGCGACGCGGATTTTCAGTTGCTCGACGATGCCGCCGAACTGCTCCGCGCTGACCCCGACGCGCTCGAACCCGCCGGCGAGGGTGCTGGTGGCGGTCACCCCTTCGCCGATCCGGTCGGCGACCTGTTGCAACTCGGAGGCGCGGGAGGTGGCCTCCGAGAGGCCGGTCAACAGGGGGGCGAGGATCGCGCCGCCCCCGGCGCCGAGGGCGGCGCCCATGTTCCGCATCGACGCGCCCCACGACTTGAACTTGTTCCCGAACCGGTCGAGGGCGCGGTAGGCGAGGTTGTCCTCGACGAAGAACTGGACGAAGGCCCGGCCCATCTTGATCGCGTTCGAGCCGGCCACGTCGTCACTCCTGGGTCATCTGCCGCAGCATGTTGCCGACGAGCTGGTAGCCGGCTTCGAGGGCGAACTCCCGCTCCTCCGGCGTGTACTCGCGCGGCTTCGCCCTCGCGGGGCGGTACTTCATTGGCACCACGGCCGCCGGGTCGCGGCCGCCGAACATGGCGTTGACCATGTACGCCAGCCCGAGCGTCCGCCCCCACGCCGCCGACTCGCGGGCGTCGGCGGCGGCGGCCAGTTCGCGCAGGGTCAGGCGGCGGGGGTCGAGTCCGGCGACGGCGGCGAGCTCGAAGGCGCGGCGGCGGAGCCAGCCGGGGCCGCCGTCAGCTCGGCGATCAGCTTCGCCTTCGCCGCCGGCGGGTACGGGAAAAAATCAATCACCGCGTCCCGGACGGCCTCGACGGCCCGGGCCAGCGCGTCGCCGTCGAGCGCCCGGTGCAGGTCGACGGCACCGAGTTCCTTGGCGACGACCGCGTCGCCCACGAACCACCACAGCACGGCCGCGAAGGCGCGGCGGCGGATGACCAGCTCGGCGAGCTTGCCGATGTCCTCACTGACCGCCTCCACGTCGAGGCCGAGCGTGGTCAACTCGTCCACGTCGGCGAGCGTGATCCGCTTGAAGGCCCACTCGCGGCCGTCGGCGTTGGTGAACTTCACGGCTGCCATCTGTTAGCCCTTGAGGGTGTCCCGGAGGTCGTTTCCGACCGCCTTCAGCTCGACCTTGAACGCCGGCAGTACCCACGGCCGCGGGCGGATGGTGACCGTGTGCCCGTCGATCCTCGCCGTGCCGCCCTCCTCCACCGTCTCGGGGGCGCCGCTCCGCGGGCCGCCGATCGCGGGGCCGATCACGACCGACTTGTCGGCCGGGTCGTAGGCGAAGTACGTCAGCTCGCGGAGGGGGGACGCCGGCTGCGGCTTCTTGCCCTTCTTCTTGCTCCCCGGCTTCGTGAACCCCGCCGACTTGTGGACGTGCGGCGGCTTCCCCGGCGCGGACGGCCCGTCCTTGTACTTCAGCGACGACTTGGCCCGGCGGCGGGTGTGCGCGCCGAGCTTCGACAGCACCCGGCGCGTGGTCCGGTCGAGCTGGTTCTTCACCGTCGTCGTGGTGAAGAAGAACGACTTCGCGGTATCGACCCCGGACACGGCGGCCCCGGGGTTAGATGCTGGTGAACACCGCGGCGCCCGACGCCACCGCCACCGACTTCGGCGGGTTGGCCGTCGGGGTCGGGATGAGCCCGAACTCGTCGAAGATGACCGCGCCCGGCCCCTGGTCCTGGCTCATGTTCACGACCTGGGCCTCGAAGCGCCAGCCGCGGACGCCGTTGACCGTGTTGGCCCCGGTCAGGCACATCACGTCGACGACGTCGTCGCTGAGCATCGCGGCGTAGAGGGCGGTGTAGGCGGCGTCGGTCAGGTCGGTCTTGAGCGTGCCCGTGATGTCCACGTCGAGCATCGTCTTGACCTTCAGCTTCAGCCGGCTCGCCCGGGTCAGCACCTCGTTGATGTCCCACTTCGCGGGGACTTTCAGGTCGCCGATGAGGCTGACGGCGGTCCACGTCGGCGAGCCGAACGAGGCGCCGTTCAGGTAGACCTTGGCGAGGATGCCGAGCAGCGCGTTGGGGGTGGACATTACCCGGCTCCGGTGTGGTCGCTCACGTCGATGAACGTGAAGTTCGCGGCGATGTACAGCAGCTTGTGGTCGGTCAGCTTGTCCCGGTCGAGGTAGTCGGTCACCTCGGGCGGGGTCTCGGGGTCGGGCATGACGCCGGCCACCTTCCCGGCGGGGCCGTCGATCACCAGTTCCGGGTTGCAGAGCGGGAACAGAATCTTCTGTTCCCACCAGTAGGCCCGCTCGCCGATCCAGTCGTCGGGCGGGACGCCCCCGCCGACCACCGCGTACCGCTCGACGAGGATGATCCCCAGCGTGTAGCGGTTCTTCCAGTGCCCCCGGTCGAGCGCGACCAGTTCGTGCAGGGCCGGGATGGCGCACACCCGCCGGCCGGTCAGCAGCGTGTCGGGGGTGTTCACGTTGAGCGTGAACCGCTCCATCCACGCCGCGTGAACGAGGTCCGGGCCGGCCGGGTTCCAGATGCCCTGGACGTGCGCGGCGACCCCCCGGGCCACGTCCATCAGTCGCGCCGCGTCGCTCATCCGGCCGGCTCGGGCTCGGGGGCGGCCGACGCCCCGGCGGCTGCCAGCAGCGCGGCCAGGTGCTTCGTGCGGTGCAGGTCGGCGGTGCGCTGCTGGCTCTTGTCCGCGGCCTTGGCGATCGTCGCCCAGGTCGTGCGGTCGGCCTTCGGCAGCCGCGGCGCGGCGGCCACGAGCAGCGCCGCCAGGTCGTCGGCCGACACGGTGACGTAGGTGTCGTCGTGCTCCGCCGCGGCGGCCTTCACCCGGCCGATCGCTTCAACGATTTCAGGGTCCACCGTTAGCCTCCCCTTCGCCCGCCGCCTCGGCCATCAACCGGCCGAGGTCGCGCAGGCGGTTGGTTCGCAGCACACCGCCGGGCGCCGCGGCGTCCCCGGCGTCCGTCACCTGGTCCCCGCGGAACGACGCCCGCTGCGGGGTGGCGTCCTTGTCCCGCCAGGTCAGGTGGTACTCGACGGCCTGCGGGTCGGTCGGCCTCGCCCCGGCCCGCACCACTACCGTTTCGACCCGGGCGTTCGGCAGGTCCATCGGGCACCGGGCGGCGCTGCCCGGGGCCACGACCGTCACCCGCGGCGGCCGGGGCGGGGCGGGCTTCCCGGGTCGGGGCTCCGGCTCGGCAACCCGGTCGGCGCGGACGGCCTTGCGGAACCACGGCCCGCGCCCGCCGTCCTGCCACCTCAGCCCGTACCAGAGCGGGTCGGCACCGGCCCGCATCTCGACCCGCTCGACGACGGCCGCGTCGATCCCCTCGGCGGGCGAGGTGACCGGCGTGCCCGGGGCGAGGAGCGTGAGCACCGCCATCAACCCGCCCTCATGCAGTGGACCCGCACCGTCGTCTGGAACTCGTCGCTGTACCGCCA
>DASPHQ010000041.1:0-3757 GCA_035629595.1 Urbifossiella sp.
ACCGCCCCCGCCGACCTCGACTTCGTCGGCGCGGTGAAGAAGGTGAAGTTCAAGCTCCACCTCGGCCAGTACCAGGACGAGACGGCCGGCCTGTGCGAGTGGCACATCAACGAGGCGCACTACCTCGAGTGCTGGGGCGACGGCCGCGGCCACGACGGCACGGTGGCGCTGCAGCAGCCGCTGATCGCGCCGCTGTACAACGGCCGCAGCGCCGCCGAGGTGCTGAACCTCGTCACCGCCGCCGCGCAGACGGACGGCTACGACATCCTCCGCGCCCACTGGCAGACGCGGCTCGGCGCCGGCCCGTTCGAGCCGGCGTGGCAGGAGGCGGTGCGGCTCGGCGTGGTCCGCGGCAGCGCCGCCGCGGCCGCTACGGTCACCCTCGCCGGGAACTGGGCCGCGGAGCCCGGCACCTACACGCCGCCCTCCGGCGACAATTACGAGATCAACTTCCGCCCCGACCCGACGCTGTTCGACGGCCGGTTCGCCAACAACGGCTGGCTGCAGGAACTGCCGAAGCCGGTCACGCGCATCAGCTGGGACAACGCCGCCTTCGTCAGCGCCAAGACGGCGGAGACGCTGAAGGTGGACAAGGAGTTCCGCTGGACGGCCGGCGAGCGCGGCCGCACCGAGGTCAGCATTCTGACGCTGACCGTGAAGGTGGGCGACCAGGACCGCACGATGAAGCTGCCGGTGTGGATCCTGCCCGGCCACGCCGACCAGTCGGTGACCGTCCACCTGGGCCACGGCCGGGAGCGCTGCGGCCGCGTCGGCAACGCCGCGGACGAGCCGAACGCCGAGGGGCAGCTGACCCGCGGGTCGAACGCCTACCCGCTGCGGACCAGCGCCGCGCCGACGTTCTTCAACGGGCTGCGGGTAGCCAAGACGAAGGACACGTACCACCTGGCGTGCATCCAGGCGTACTGGTCGATGGGGCAGGTGGACCCGCTCAACGGTCAGTTCATCGACCGCTCCCCGGTCCGCCGCGGCAGCAACGAGCTGTACAAGACGAACCCGTGGTTCGCCAAGATCCTGCCGACCGCGGCGGGCGAGACGGCGCTGGTGACGCAGAACATCCCCGGCCAGCAGGCGCCGCAGGGGAACCCGACCAGCGGCGCGGGGCAGCGGCAGGGGAACGTGTACGGCCCGAGCCACGACGACAAGCACGACCACAAGGACGGCGACGAGCACCACCTGCACGGCGACCGCCGCACCCACGCGCTGACGATGTACCACCCGAACGACCGGCTCTACCCCGAGGGGAGCCGCGGCCCGGCCCGGCGGTGGGGCATGGCGATCGACCTGTCGGCGTGCACCGGCTGCAACAGCTGCATGATCGCGTGCCAGAGCGAGAACAACATCCCCACGGTCGGCAAGCACGAGATCACGCGCGGCCACGACATGTACTGGATCCGCATCGACCGGTACTACGAGGGGACGCCGAACGAGCCGGACGCGACGCGGACGTACTTCATGCCGGTGCCGTGCCAGCAGTGCGAGAAGGCGCCGTGCGAGATCGTCTGCCCGGTGGCCGCGACCGCCCACTCGGCCGACGGCCTCAACGACATGGCGTACAACCGCTGCGTCGGCACCCGGTACTGCTCGAACAACTGCCCGTACAAGGTGCGGCGGTTCAACTTCCTGACGTTCCAGGACTGGTACACCGAGAGCCGCAAGCTCGGCCGCAACCCCGACGTGTCGGTCCGCAGCCGCGGCGTCATGGAGAAGTGCACCTACTGCGTGCAGCGCATCCGCTACGCCGAGATCGTGGCCGAGCGCGAGTTCCGCCCGATCCGCGACGGCGAGGTGCGGACGGCCTGCCAGAGCGCCTGCCCGTCGGGGGCGATCGTGTTCGGCGACCTCGGCGACGCCGGCAGCGTGGTCGGCAAGTGGAAGGCGGAGCCGGCCAACTACGGGCTCCTCGCGGAGCTGAACACGATGCCGCGGACGACGTACCTGGCGAGCATCCGCAACCCGAACAAAGAGTTGGTCGAAGCGCTGAAGTAGCGAAGGCGAGCGGCCCGCGTGAGCGGGCTGTTCCTGGGCGAATCGAGAGTGCGTAGGAACAGCCCGCTCACGCGGGCCGCTCGCCGGGGCGAGCGATGAGCGACAGACGGGGCATCCCACGAAGGGGCAACCTGTGGCAGCGACAGCGACGCGATACGCCCGGCCGGGGAACGACCTCCCCCTCGAGCCCGAAATGCACCCGCTCGTGCTCAACAAGCACGACCTGGTCAGCGTCGGCGACGCCATCGGCAACGTCGTCCTCGAAGGGAAGCACCCGCGCGGCTGGTGGATCGGCTTCCTCGCCGGCTTCGCCATGCTCCAGGTGCTGGCCGTCTCCGTCATCTGGCTCTTCTACATGGGCGTCGGCATCTGGGGCATCAACGTCCCGGTCGCCTGGGGCTTCGCGATCATCAACTTCGTGTGGTGGATCGGCATCGGCCACGCCGGCACGCTCATCAGCGCCATCCTGCTGCTCCTGCACCAGAAGTGGCGCACGAGCATCAACCGGTTCTCGGAGGCGATGACGATCTTCGCGGTCATGTGCGCGGGCGTGTTCCCGCTGATCCACATGGGCCGCCCGTGGTTCTTCTACTGGCTCATGCCGTTCCCCAACATCGCCGGCGTGTACCCGCAGTTCCGCTCGCCGCTGGCGTGGGACGTGTTCGCCGTCACCACCTACTTCACCGTGTCGCTGGTGTTCTGGTACATCGGCCTGGTGCCCGACCTCGCCGCCCTCCGCGACCAGGCGCAGAAGAAGTGGCAGCGGATCGTGTACGGCCTCCTGGCGATCGGCTGGCGCGGCAGCGCCATCCACTGGCGGCGCTACGAGAAGGTGTACCTCCTCCTCGGCGGCCTCAGCACGCCGCTGGTGCTGTCCGTGCACACGGTCGTGTCCTTCGACTTCGCCGTGTCGATCGTGCCCTTGTGGCACGCCACGATCTTCCCGCCGTTCTTCGTCGCCGGGGCCATCTTCTCGGGCTTCGCGATGGTGGTGGCGCTGGCCATCCCGATCCGGCACTGGTACAAGCTCGAAGACTTCTTCACCGACCACCACATGGACGTGATGGCGAAGGTGATGCTCGCCACGGGCTTCCTCGTCACCTACGGGTACTTCTCGGAAGTGTGGATGGCGTGGTACGGGCACAGCCTGTACGAGTGGGGCACCACCATCGAGCGCATATTCGGCCCCTACGGGTGGTCGTACTGGTGCCTCATCCTGTTCAACTGCGGCATCCCGCTCACGCTGCTGTGGTCGAAGAAGGTCCGCCGCAGCGAGCTGTGGCTGGAGGTGTGCTGCATCTCCATCCTCATCGGCATGTGGTTCGAGCGGTACGTGATCGTCATCACCCTCAGCCGCGACCAGGTGCCGAGCAGCTGGGGCCGGTACGCCCCGACCTTCTGGGACTACGCCACCATGGTCGGGTCGCTCGGCCTGTTCTTCTTCCTGTTCTTCCTGTTCATCCGCTACCTGCCGATGATCTCGATCACCGAGATGCGGGAACTCCTCCCGAAGAAGCAGGGCGGCGGCGGCGGGCACTCGATCATGGAGAACGCGCCGTGAATGTGGACATCCCCACGATCGTGCCGCTGGTCAACACCACCGTCGTCCCGCACGGGCCGGACCCGGACGCGCCGAAGCCGTTCGCCGTGCTGGCCGGCTTCGGCACCGCGGACGACCTGATCGTCGCCACGCGGAAGGCCGTCGCCGCCGGCTACACCCGGCTCGACACCCACACCCCGTACCCGGTCG
>DASPHQ010000042.1:0-2391 GCA_035629595.1 Urbifossiella sp.
CTTTGAGGTGACGGCGCCGACCGAGGCCGTCGCCCGCGCCCTCGGTGAGGAGTTCGAGCGACAGCGGAAGGTGGCCGCGGTCGAGTGGCTCGGCAAGGAACTACCGGCGTGGAAGGAGCCCGTCGTGGTGGGGGTGAAGCCGCACCGGGCGGCCGGCTGGTACACGGGCGAGGTTCGCTTCCGGGGTGTGACGGGCGTTCCATACGACGCCACGGTCCACGGCGGCCTCGACGCCCTCCTCGGCGTCGAAGCGCCCCGGACGGCCGTCCGGCTCGTTCTGACGACGCGGGTGGGGCGGCCCCTTCCGCGGTGGGTGAGCAGCGCGATCGAGGCGGGCTACTCGGCGGACCCCGACACCGCCTACGCCCGCTGCTTTAACCACCTCTACAACGGCCGAGCCCTGCGGCTCGGGACCATGTTCGTGGGGGGCGGGGAGAAGTCCGACTGGGACGTGTACGAGGCCCAGGGGCACGCGGTGGTCAAGTTCCTCCTCACCCGGGCGGGCGACCCCCGTGCCGACCTCCCGGCGGCGCCGGTGGCAGCGGGGTCCCGATTGGCGAAACTGCTCGACGGGGGTCTCGACACGCCACGCGCCCGGGTGGTCGCGTTCGTCGACGCTGGTGCTGAGGTGAACACCGCCGCGGGCTGGGACGCGGCCGCGCGGGACGTGTACGGGTACGACTCGGTGGACCGGATGGAGGCCGCCTGGCTCGACTGGATCCGGCGCAACCCGCCGCCCCGCGGCGAGCCCGCACCCCCCGACCCCGACCGCATCCCGCCGACGGAACTTACGCCCCCACTCGCCGAACCCGCGGCGACCGACCCGGGTGCTCGCGTAAGCACTCCGAACTTCGTCGTCTCCGCGCCGTCAGCCGACGTCGCGCGAACGGTCGCGTTCGCGGCCGAGAAGCACCGGCGCGACGTGGCCAAGCGCTGGTTCGGCGGCGTCCTTCCCGACGCTCCCGAGAAGGTGGCCGTGCGCCTGACGATCACCGCCGGCGAGTCGGGCGGCGCCTCCACGTTCACGTTCGGCGAGGCCGACGGGAAGCGGCCGCCGGGCGTGAAGGCCGCGTCGATGAGCCTGCGCGGCCCACTCGACCAAGTGCTGAAGTCCGTCCTGCCGCACGAGGTGACGCACGTCGTGCTGGCGACGCACTTCGGCCGGCCGCTGCCGCGCTGGGCCGACGAGGGGATCGCCGTACTCGCGGAGTCGGACGCCGAGCAGTTCAACCACGAGGTGCGGGCCCGCGAGCTGCTGAACGCCGGCCGGGCCATCCGCCTCGGCACCCTGTTCCGCATGACCGAGTACCCGCGCGATCACGTCGTGACATTCGCGCAGGGGCACTCGGTGTGTCAGTTCCTGCTGAAGCGCGGAGCCGCCGACCCGAACCCCGGCACCCCTGGGGCGCACAAGAGCGTGCAGTACGCGGCCGGGGCACACACCGTCCGCTTCGGCCGCGGCGACCGCGAGCCGGCGCTGCTGGCGTTCCTGGCGCTGGGGATGGGTGAGAACTCGGCCGAGTCGTGGGCGACCGCGGCGAAGGAGGTGTACGGGTTCGACTCGCTCGACGCCCTCGAACAGGCGTGGATCGACTCCCTCCGCGCGCCGCCGGTGCGGCGCTGACGGGCGACACACGTCGGCGCCCCGCGCCGCTTCCCACCGGCGGCCGGGTCGGGTAGACTCTACCCTACCCTCCGCCGGACACCCGCCATGCCGCGCTTCCCGCTCGCCGCCGCGCTCGTCCTCGCCGCCACCGCCGCCCGCGCCGACGAGCCGGTCGAGTTCAACCGCGACGTGCGCCCCATCCTGTCCGACGCCTGCTTCAGCTGCCACGGGTTCGACGCCAAAGCCCGCAAGGCCGGCCTCCGCCTCGACACCCCCGAAGGCGCCTTCGGGGTGCGCAAGGGCGTCCACCCCGTCAAGGCCGGCGACCTGAAGGCTAGCGCCGTGTGGCAGCGCGTCACCAGCGCCGACCCCGACGAGGTGATGCCGCCGCCGGACAGCAACAAGAAGCTCACCGCCGCGCAGAAGGACACCCTCAGGCGGTGGATCGAGGGGGGGGCGAAGTACCAGAAGCACTGGGCGTTCGAGCCGGTCCGCCGGCCGCCGGTGCCGGACCCCGGCAACCCACGCCTCGAATGGACCACCCCCGTCGACGGCTTCCTCGCCGTGAAGATGCGCAAGGCCGGGCTGACGCCGACGCCCGAGGCCGACCGGCCGACGCTGATCCGCCGCGTCGCCTTCGCCCTCACCGGGCTGCCGCCGACGGTCGCGGAGGTCGATGCGTACCTCGCGGACACCGCCGCCGGCGCCTACGAGCGGATGGTGGACCGCTACCTGGCGTCGCCGCGGTTCGGCGAGGAGATGGCCCGCCACTGGCTCGACGTGGC
>DASPHQ010000043.1:0-3179 GCA_035629595.1 Urbifossiella sp.
GGCGATCGACGAGAAGGCCTACGGCCCCGACCACCCGTCCGTCGCCCTCCGCCTCAACAACCTTGCCCAACTCCTCCGAGACACCGGCCGTCTGGTGGACGCCGAGCCGCTCTACCGCCGCGCGATCAGCACCCTCTATCGCGTCAGCGTGTCGATCGGGCACCCGCTCCCCAACCTGGACGTCGCACTCAACAACTATCGCAGCTTCCTGGAAGTGCAGAACCTCCCCGCCGACGAGGTCGCCCGGCGGCTCGCGCCGTTCCAGCTGCCCGTGTCGTAACCGCCGAGCGGCGGCTCGCCGGGGAGTCTCCCTCAAGGCTTCGTCGGTTGGGCCGCCAAGACTCGACCCGACTGACAAGCCCCGAGCCGCACCGTCACTTCCCCGCCGCCTCGACGCGGTACGTCGTCAGCGACTTCGCCGGCAGCACGTCCGTGAACCGACCGGCTGTCGCCGTCAGCGGCGGCAGCGCTGCCACGTCCTCCCGCACGCTCGTCCGCGTCCGCGCCGCGGTCGGCGACCACCGGCCGGTCAGCTGCAACGACACCGGCGCGTCCTTGTCGTGCGCGTTCAACACGTGAACCACTACCGAGCCGCCGTCGGCCGCCACGAACGCCGTCGCCCGCACGCCCGCCGACAGCCGGCCCGTCCACCCCGCCGTCGCCGCCTTCATCCCCGGCACCAGCGGCTCCGACCACTGGCGGAACAGGTGGTACGGCTTCGTCAGCACGTAGTCGTTTCCCCAGTTCACGTGGATCAGCCCCTCGCCGCTGTCCCGCGGCGGGTACACCCAGTCGTACGCCATGAACACGTTCACCCCGCCGGCGAAGGCGTCACTCAGCGCCAGCCCGTACTCGACCGCCGAGTCGGTCATCCCCGGCGTCGCGTCCTTCTTGCGGGCGCACCACTCCGTCATCCACACCGGCCGCGTGCCGCCGAGCTTCCGCAGGGGGTGAGGCAGCGGACCACGGCGCACCTCCAGGGATAAAGCCCGGGGACGGCCGTCCCCGGGCTTTCCGCCGACGGTTCAATTCGCGCCGACCTCGGCGGCCGCGGCGTTCGCCACCTCGCGGCGCAGCCGGGCCACGTTCCCCTTGTCGTCGGGGTGGACGCGGCTCGTCAGGATCACCACCGCCGTCTGCGACCGCGGGTCCACCCACAGGCTCGTGCCGGTGAAGCCGGTGTGGCCGAAACCCTCGCCGCGGCGGAAGGCGTCGCCGCGCTGGTTGCTGAACGACGTGTCCACGTCCCAGCCGTAACTGCGGAACTGCGCCGGCGGGTCCTCCTTCCCCTTCGCGGGTTGCGCCGGCACCTCGCGCGGCGACGTGAACAGCTTCACCGTGTCGGCCTTCAGGACGCGGGCGCCGTCGAGCTCGCCGCCGCGGAGGAGCATGCGGGCGTAGCGGCCGAGGTCGTCGGCGGTGCCAAACAGACCCGCGTGCCCGGCCACGCCACCCATCTTGAAGGCGCGCGGGTCGTGCACCTCGCCGCGGATCGTCAGCTTCTCGCGCAGCCCGGTTGGCGCCACGCGCTTCACGATGTCGCCGGCCGGGCGGTAGCCGGTGTCGGTCATCTTCAGCGGGTCGAAGATGTGCGTCTTGGCGAAGCGATCGACGGGCAGCCCGCCGAGCTTCTCGACCAGCTCGCCGAGCACGATGAAGCCGACGTCGCTGTAGCGGAAGCGGGTGCCGGGCGGGGCTTCGAGCTTCAGCGCGGCGACGCGCTCGAGCGCCTTCTCGCGGCCGTCGGCGTAGTCGGAGAGGGCGTTGTCGGCGGTGAGGCCGCTGGTGTGCAGCAGCAGGTGCGCGACGGTCACGTCCGACTTCCCGAACGCCGGCCAGTGCTTCGCCACGGGGTCGGCGAGGTTCAGCTTCCCCTGCTCGATCAGGAGCATGATCGACGTGCCGGTGGCGGTCGGCTTGGTGAGCGAGGCGAGGTCGAAGACGGTGTCGGCGGTCATCGCTTCGGCGGCGGGGCGGACGGCGCGCTTGCCGTAGGCCTTGCGGAAGACGACCTTGTCGCGGTGGACGACGAGGACGACGGCGCCGGGGCAGTCGTTCCGCGCCAGCGCCGCCTCGACGGCGGTGTCGACGGCGGCGAACGGCTCGGCGGCGCGGGCGGGGAGCGGCGCGAGGAGCGCGGCGAGGACGAGGGTGGTACGCATGGGGGAGATGATATGCGGTGGCTCGGGGCTTCGCCGCTCGCGGCTTCGCGCTTGGCAGCGCGAAGCCGCGAGCGGCGAAGCCCCGAGCCGGGCGGTTACGCACCCGCCCATGCACGCACCTGCGCCGCCAGCGCCGCGATGGTGTCCGCCACCGTCACCTCGGGGCGCGCGAGCCGCAACTGAATGTCCACGTCCGACCGGCGCGCGTACGCCGGGTCGGTTCCCACGAACAGCGGCTGGTGGGCGGCGCGGACCTGGCCGCCGAGCTCGAACAAGGCGATCGGGCAGAGCGTCTCCGGCGGGAACCAGAACGCCACCGCCGTCGCCCGCCGCAGGTGGCGGAACTCCCAGCGGATTTGTTCCTCCGCCGCGGCCGGGTCGTCCCACCGGTAGTTCTCGCGGCGCGGGTTCAGCAGCACCAGCGGCAGGTCGGCCAGGAGTTCCACCAGCTCGGCCTGCCAGTCGCGGGTGCCGGTGATGCCGCCGGCCAGGAACAGCGAACGGTCGGGGGCGTCGAACTCCTCCGGCGGGCGGACGTGCGTCATGGCGGCTACCGCGGCGCCGTGACGGCGGGCACCTCGCGCAGCGCCGACTGCGCGTACAGGACGCCGGCCGCGAAGCCGGCCGCCATCAGGATGCCGGCCGCGAACTGCCACAGCCGCACCACGTTCCGCCGGCTCTCGGCGCCGGCCGCGAACATCAGCCGGTCGCGGTCCAGCGGCGCCGGCGCCGGCCGCAGCCGGGCCAGCGCGGCGGCGACGGCGGCGTCGGCCGGCGGCAGCGGGGGGTTCATCACGTCGGGGTCGGGCATTCGGCACCGAGTTTGAGGCGGAGGGCGGCGAGGCCCGCCGCGTACCGGCGGTAACAGGTGGCGGCCGACGAGCCGAGCGTCTGGGCGATCTGCTCGAACGTCAGGCCGCCCCACAGGTGGGCGACGACGATCTCCCGCGTCTCGTCCGGGAGGCTCGTCAGGGCGTCGGCCGCGGCCCGGGCGTCCAGCCCGGTCGGGTCGTCGGG
>DASPHQ010000044.1:0-9524 GCA_035629595.1 Urbifossiella sp.
GTCGGGCGGCGGTGCAACTGCCGCGCCGCCGCCCGACGGCATACGGGGCGTGCGTTCTGCTCGCGCGGCCGATCGTTGAAACGCCACGCGCGGACAACCGGAAGTGTTTGTCCCCCGGCCGGCGTGGGGTACACTATACCCGCAACGACCCGCCCCCCCGAGTCCGCGGATGTCACCACCGCCCGACGTGCCGGACCCCAACGCCGCCACCGTCGCACGCCCGCCGGCCGGCGACGCACCCGCGCCGCCCGACGGCTGGCAGGAGGCGCTCACCGCGCCCGGGCTCCCGCGGCCGGGCGAGTCCGGGCTGCCGTCCGGCCTCGCCCTCGTCGCCCTCGAACAGTGGATCGAGCGCAACCGCGACCGCATCGACGTCGGCGAGTTCAAGCTCCTCGAGCGGATCGGCACCGGGGCGTTCGGGTCCGTCTGGGAGGGGCAGAACTTCTACAGCGGCGAGCGCGTCGCAGTCAAGTTCCTCACCGCCGGCGACGACCGCTGGGAGGCGATGCTCGGCGAGGTCAAGCACCTGCTGGCGCTCGAGGGGACCGGCGGCATCGTCACCGTCAAGCAGGTCCACCGGGGGAACGCCAACCAGCCGCCGCACTACGTCATGCCGCTCGCCAACGCCGGCTCGCTCGCCGGCGTCGTGGCCGCCGCGAAGCCGACGACCCGGCCCGGCGAGTCCGTGGTGCCGGTCGCCGAGGCGGTGCGGGTGTTCACGCGCGTCGCCGAGGCGCTGGCCGCCGTCCACCGCCGCGGCATCCACCACTGCGACCTGAAGCCGAACAACGTGCTGCTCCACCGGACCGACCCCGGCCAGCCGCCGCAGCCGCTCATCGCCGACTTCGGCCAGGCCCAGCTGGCCGGCGAGTCGGCCCCGGCCCTCGGCACGTTCTTCTACATGCCCCCGGACCAGGCCGACGCGGCGCTGAAGAAGGCCCGCTCGGACAGCTCGTGGGACGTGTACGCCCTCGGCGCGATGATGTACGAACTCCTCGTTGGCGAGCCGCCGCGGCGCGAGGACGCCATCCTCAAGTCGATCCGCGGGACCGAGCACCTCGCCACGAAGCTGGCCGCGTACCGCGACGGGGTGACGGCCGCGGCGAAGCCGACCGCCCACCGGAAGCTCGTGGACCCGCTCCTCGCCGACGTCATCGACCGCTGCCTGTCGACCGACCCGGGGGAGCGGCCGCGCGACGCCGGCCAGGTGGTCGAGCGGCTGAAGCAGCGGGTGTGGTGGCGGCAGGTCCGCGGCCCGCTCGCGGTCGGGGCAGCCGCGACGCTGGTGTTCGTACTCCTCATAGCCGGCGTCAGCGCGCTCGCCGCCCGCGACGTGTCCCGGAAGACGACCGCCGACGTGAAGCGCGAGATCGACGGCAGCCTGACGCGGACCGCGTGGTACGGCAAGGCGGCGGTCGAGCGGACGTTGCAGGAGCACGTGGCGTTCGTCGAGCACCACGCGGCGGCGGTGCCGGACCACCTCCGCGCCCGGCTCGCCCTGGCGGCGGGGAAGGCCGCGGCCGACGGGCCGGACGCCATCCCGCACCGCAGCACCTTCGACAGCTGGGCCGCGGACGTGATGGCCGACGCGAAGCGCCGCTGGCCGACCACCGCCGGCCGGTCCGTGGCCGTGGTGCTCGTGGCGGGCGACACTCCCGCCGGCGGACCCGCCCGCGGCTACACCCTCACCCGCGCCGACGGCGAATCCGACCCGGTCGCCGAGCGCGCGGCGAAGGCCGACAACTACCGCACCGACTGGTCGTACCGCGACTACTTCAACGGGGTCGCCAACGACTTCGAGCGGAAGGACAAGGCGCACCCGGTGGTCCGCCTCACGAACGTGTCGCACACGTACCAGTCGCGGCGCGACGGGACGTGGCGGGTCGAGGTGGTCACGCCGGTGTGGTCGGAGGGCGGGCCGGCGGAGCGCCGGGTGGTCGCCCTCCTGTCCGTCTCGCTCCACGTGGACGAACACCTCCGCAAGCCGATCGACATGCCGGACAGCGAGCTCCGGGAGGGGCAGGAGGTGGCGAAGGCGCTCGGCGCGTACGTGGTGAACGACCGCGGCCGCTGGGTGTGGCACGAGCACGGGATGGAGCACCTGGCGAACGAGGCGAAGGCCGGCCGGTTCCGCGACCCGGACGACCTGACCGCGCTCGCCCGCGCCGAAGCCGCGCGGCGGGGGATGCACCCGGACGAGCTGGTGCCGTGGGCCAGCGCCGACGCCGGGATGACGCACGGCGAGGACCGCTACACCGACCCGGTCGCGCTGGCGGCGGGGAAGGACGCCCCCGCGCTGCTGGCGCACACGCTCCTGTTCCATCCCTACCAGCACAGCACCTACCCCGGGTTGAAGGACCGGGCGTGGGGGTTCGTCGTGCAGGTGCCGGAGGAGGTCGCGTTCGCCCCGGTCGAGGAGTTGAAGATCAACCTCGTGCGGGCCGGGTCGATCCTGTTCGCCGCCCTCGCGGCGCTCGCGCTGGGGCTGTGGGGGTGGCTGTTCCGCCTCCTCCGCGGGTGGGAGTTCGCGGGTCAAGGGTGAGGCGCGAAACCAATGGAGCCTCACGCCCACGACCCGAACGCCCGCACCACCCCGCAGCACGCGGAGTGGCGCCCGCCGCCCGCCGGCGACGCCCCACCCGAACTGCCCGGGTACCGCGTCGACCGCGAGATCGGTCGCGGCGGCATGGGCGTCGTCTACCTCGCCCACGAGATCGCCCTCGACCGCGACGTGGCGATCAAAACCCTCCACCCGCACATCCCGCCAGACGGCCTCACCGCCCGTCGCTTCCTGAACGAAGCGCGCGTCACCGCCCAACTGGTCCACCCCGGCATCCCGCCGGTCCACGCCGTCGGCCGCCTCGACGACGGCCGCCCGTATCTGGCCATGAAGCTCGTCCGCGGCCACGTCCTCACCGACGCCCTCGCCGACCTGGCGGCGACGATCGAGGGGCGGCTGCGCGGCATGACGATCTTCGAGCGCGTCTGCGAGGCGGTCGGGTACGCCCACTCGCACGGCGTCGTCCACCGCGACCTGAAGCCGGGCAACGTCATGATCGGCGCGTTCGGCGAGGTTCACGTCATGGACTGGGGGCTCGCCAAGCTCACCGGCCAGCCGGCCGACGACGCCGCCGACCCGGGCGGACCGGTCGGCGACGGACTGACCCGCGCCGGCGACGTGTTCGGCACGCCCGGCTACATGCCGCCCGAGCAGGCCCGCGGTGAATCGGTCGACGCCCGCGCCGACGTGTTCGCCCTCGGCAGCATCCTCGCCGTCATCCTGACCGGGAAGCCGGCCTACACCGGCGACACGACCGACGAAATCCTCCGCCGCACGGTCGCCGGCGACGAGTCGGAACTGCTGGCCCGGCTGGCCGACCGCGCCCGCGAGCGCGGCGAGGCGGCGCTGGTGCGGCGGTGCCTCGCCGCCGACCCCGCCGCGCGGCCGGCGGACGCGGGTGAACTCGCCGAGCTGATCCGCCAGGACCGCGTCGCGGCGGTGCGGCGGGAGCGGCGGCGGGCGCGGTCGCTGTTCCTGGTCGGCAGCCTGTCGGCGCTGGTGTTCGTCGCCCTGGTCGTCGGGGCCGGCGTGTTCGCCGCCCGGCGGGTGTACGACCGGACGACCCATGACGTGAGCCGCGAGACGGACGGCACCCTCGTCCGCACCGCGTGGTACGGCCGCGGCGCGATGGAGCGGGCGCTGCAGGACCGGGTGTCGTTCGTCGAGGAGCACGCGGCCGTGCCGCCCGACCTGCGCGACCGCCTGACCGCCGCCGCGTCCGCCGCCGAACTGCCTGCGGACCGGACCGCGTTCGACGCCTACATCGCCTCCGTCCACCGCGACGCGCGGCTGCGCTGGCCGGCGGTCGAGGGGCGGGTGGTGTCGCTGCTGGTCGTGACCGGCGACACCCCGGCCGGCGGCCCGGCGCGCGGGTTCACGCTGGCGCAGGAGACGGCCGGCGTTTCCGCCGCCGCCGACCGGGCCGACCCGCGGCAGGCGGCGCTGTACCGCTCCGACCGGTCGTTCCGCGACTACTTCTCCGCCGGCGGGAACCGGTTCGACGAGGAGGGCCGGCCGCACCCGGTGGTCCGCCGCACGCACATCTCGCACACCTACCAGTCGCGCCGCGACGGCAGCTGGCGCATCGACGTGGCCACGCCGGTCTGGGCGGCCGACGGCCGGGTCGTCGGGCTGCTGTCGATCGGCATCGACGTGACCCACCACCTCCGCACGCTGATCGACATGCCGGACCGCTTCCTGGCCGACGATCAGGGGCTGGCGCGGGCGGTGGAGCCGTTCGTGGTGAACGACCGCGGGTCGTGGGTGTGGCACGCGGAGGGCATGGCCGAGCTCGAGGCCGACGCCGCCCGCGGCGTTCACCGCGACCCCGAGAACGTGACCGCCCTGGCCCGGCGGCTCGCGGCGGAGCACGGCCGCAGCCCGGACGCGCTGGTGCCGTGGCGGTCGGCCGACGACGGGATGGAGGACGGCCCGAGTCGGTACGTGGACCCGGTGACGCTCCGCACCCCGGCCGGCGGGGCGGAACTGCTGTCGCACACGCTGACGTTCCGCCCGTTCGCGCACAGCCGGTACACCGACGGCCGCGACCGGACGTGGGGGTTCGTGGCGCAGGTGCCGGAGGCGGTGGCGCTGGCCCCGGTCGAGCACCTGAAGGGGCAGCTGGTGTGGGCCGGGACGGTCCTCGTCGGTTCGCTCGGGGCGATGGCGGTGATTCTGTGGGTGTGGCTGTTCCGCCTCCTCCGCGGGCGGGAGGGTACCGGGCCGAGCTAACAGGCGGGACGCCCGGCGCGCCGGCCGTAAGATGGTGGGTGTGGCTGTTCCGCCTCCGCGGGTGGGAGTTCGCGGGTCATGGCTGAGCTGGAAGCGATCACCAACATCCAGGTGACCAAGGACAAGCCGAAGGTCCAGGCGGCGCTGTTCACCCGCCGGTTCCCCCTCGCCCCCGGGAAGGTGTACCGCCTCGGCCGCGACGAGGCCAAGATGGACCTCGCGGTGCCGCAGGACGACCAGGTGTCGCGGTACTACGCCGACGTCACGTTCGACGCCGGCAAGCTCCGCGTCGACCGCCGCGGGCCGGTCCTGCCGGACTACCCGGACGCCCCCGTCAACAAGATCGTGGTCCGCGACCCGCAGGCCCGCGACCGGTTCCTCGACGTGACCGGGTGGCACGTGGGGCCGGGCGAGTCGTTCTGGATCGGGCAGACGCAGTTCGTCCTCCACGGCGACAACGAGGTTAGCCCGCCGCCGGCGATCGACGCCACGGTGGTGGCCCGGCAGGAGGAGCGGACGCGGGCGCAGCTGGAGGACATCGCGTTCGCCAGCCCGGCGGCGGTGCTCAAGGCGCTGGAGCAGTTGCCGAGCACCATCCGCGCGGCGGTGAACGAGCAGGGGCTGTTCCGCCAGATGCTCCAGGTGGTGATGAAGGCGGTGCCGCAGGCCGACGCCGCCGGGGTGGTGCGCATCCCGCCGGAGACGCCGGCCGGGGAGCGGCGGCTGGCCGTCGTCGAGGCGAACGTCGGCCCGAAGGCGGTGCTCGCCGGCGGGTTCGTGCCGTCGCGGCGGCTGGCGTACAAGGCGATCGTCGAGAGCCGCCGCAGCTGCCTCCACTGCTGGTCGGCGGACACGGCCGAGACCGGCAGCGGCCACGAGATGACCCTCGCCGCCCCGCAGGCGACCGCGAACCAGACGCCGTGGGCCGTCTGCACCCCGTTCCAGGACGACTCCAAGTTCGCGCTGTACTTCAGCGGGCGCGTCACCGGCACCTGGGCCGCCCTCGGCAAGGCCGGCCAGGACAAGCTCGTCCGCGACCTCGAGCAGTGCCAGAAGACGGCCGAACTCATCGTCAGCCTGATCGAGACGACGCTGCGGATGAACCGGCTGGCGAAGCAGAACAGCTTCATCCGCCAGGCGTGGCACCGCGAACTGTGGCCGCTGATGGAGCAGCCGGAGAAGCTCGAGGCGGTGCTGGCGCCGAAGGTCAAGGAGGTGACGATCCTGTTCTGCGACCTGCGCGGGTACTCGAGCGACGTGTGGAACACGAAGGACGACCTGGCGGGGGCGTGGGACAAGATCTCGCTGGCGCTGGACACGATGAGCAGCACGGTGACGGACTTCGGCGGCGTGGTGAGCGGGTTCCGGGGCGACGCGGTGCTGGCGTTCTGGGGCTGGCCGGACCCGAAGGACCGGCAGGTGGAGTCGACGTGTCAGGCGGCGTTCCGCATCTGGAGCAAGCTGACCCAGCGGGGGATGAAGTGCGGCCTGGGGGTGACCCACGGGTCGACCCTCGCCGGGCGGCTGGGGGCGCACGACCTGGCGGTCGTGGACCTGTACGGCCCGGTGGTGAACCTGGCGTTCCGGCTGGAGTCGATGACGAAGGCGTTCGGGGTGGGGGCGATCTCGAGCGGGCCGGTGGCGGACCGGCTGGCCGAGGGCGGGGAGGGCGGCAAGCTCCGCACCCGGAAGCTCGGGAACGTGATCGCCAAGGGGTTCCCGGAGCCGGTCCCGGCGTTCCAGCTGTACTCGACCGACGACCCGCCGATCCAGAGCTTCCAGCGGTCGGCGTGGCAGGCGGCGGTGGACCTGTTCACCGCCGGGGCGTGGGCCGACGCCTACCGGGCGCTGGAGGAGTCGTTCCCCGACGACCCCGCCAGCCAGTGCCTGCGGCGGGTGATGACCAAGCTCGGCACCGGCGACGACGAGCTGAAGCCGCCGCCGGACTGGGACAAGCACCGGTCGTTCGTGCCGGTCGAACCGTGAGCGCCGCTGCCGTGTCCCGGTCGCGGGGAGCGTGATCCGGGCGGAAAGCCCGGGGACGGCCGTCCCCGGGCTTCCGTCGTTTGAGGAGCGTGTAGCATGCCCGACCGCCCGAAGTGGTTCCAGACGACGGCGATCGACTACCCGAACAGCCGGCCGCACATCGGCACGGCGTTCGAGAAGGTCGGCGCCGACGTGCAGGCCCGCTACCGGCGGATGGAAGGGTACGACGTGTTCTTCCTCATGGGGAACGACGAGAACACGCTGAAGGTCGCCGACCGGGCGAAGGAACTCGGCCTGGACCCGCAGGCGTACTGCGACGACATGGCCCGCCAGTTCCGCGAGGTGTGGGACGCGCTCGACATCAGCTACGACGTGTTCGTGCAGACCAGCTCGGAGCGGCACAAGGCGTGCGCCCACAAGTTCGCGCAGCAGGTGTACGACAACGGCCACATCTACAAGGGGAGCTACGAGGGGTGGTACTGCCCCGGGTGCGAGGAGTTCAAGAGCAACAAGGTCCACGACGAGAACGCCGGCCTGTGCCCGAACCACAAGCGGCCGCTGGTGAAGCGGACCGAGCCGTGCTGGCTGTTCCGTCTGAGTTCGTTCAAGGACCGCCTGCTGGCGTACCTGAAGGACAACCCGGGGTTCGTGCAGCCGGACAGTCGGCGGAACGAGATGATCGGCTTCATCGAGGCCGAGGGGCTCGAAGACCTGAACATCTCGCGGCACGGCGAGGAGTGGGGCGTGCGGCTGCCGTTCGACCCGGACTTCACCATCTACGTCTGGTTCGACGCGCTGCTGACGTACATCACCGGCATCGGCTACGCCGACGACCCGGCGCTGTTCGCGCGGCTGTGGCCGTGCGACGTTCACTTCATCGGCAAGGACATCACGCGGTTCCACGCCCACATCTGGCCGGCGATGCTGTGGGCGGCGGGACTGGAGGCGCCGCGGATGGTGTTCAGCCACGGGTTCGTGTACCGGCGGGACGACGCCACCGGGGAGCGGATCAAGGAAAGCAAGACGCTCGGGAATGTCACCGAGCCGATGGACCTCATCACCAAGTTCAGTTCCGACGGCTTCCGCTACTACTTCCTGCGGGAGTGCCCGTTCCCGTCGGACGGCGACTTCACTTGGGGCCGGTTCATTGAGGTTTTTAACTCGGAGCTGGCGAACAACCTCGGGAACATGAACTCCCGCGGCATGACGCTGACGATCAAGAACTTCGGCGGCGTGTTCCCGAACACGGCCGGGAAGGTGCCCGAGCCGGTGGTGCCGGGGCTCGACCTGGCGGCGTTCGTCGAGGCGGTGCGCGGGCACGTCGAGGGGTGCCGGTACAACCTGGCGCTCCAGGCGATCGTGCAGGACTTCCTGACGCCGACCAACCAGTACCTCGAAGCTAACGCCCCGTGGAAGCTCGTGAAGACCGACAAGGAAGCCGCGAAGAAGGTGCTCTTCAACGCGGTGCAGTCGCTCCGTATCGCGGCGATCCTGCTGAAGCCGTTCATCCCGCGGGCGGCGGAGGCGATCTACACGAGCTTCAACTTCCCGAAGCCGTGGGCCGAGGTCCGCTACGCCGACGCCGCGGTGTTGTCGGCGCAGCCGGACGACCTGCGCGTCACGGCAGAGGTCGTGGACGGCAAGCCGAAGCCGCTGTTCCCGCGCATCGGATAGCGCCCGGCGAGCCGACCGCCGTGAGGTGGCGGGTGAGACGCATTTGACAAGTCACCCGCCGCCTCACGGCGGTCGGCTCGCCTACATTGAACACGCCCTCCCCGCCCCGCCCGAGCCGCCCCATGCCCACCCGCCTCGCCGCCGTCGCAGCGCTCGTCGTCGCGTCCGTGGTCGCCGCACAACCGGTGGCCCGGCCCGGCCTGCGGTTCACTGTCGCCATCGACCCGGCGCTGCCGGTGCAGGCCGGCCGCGTCCTCGTCGCCGTGGGGCCGAAGAACGGCACGCCCGACTTCACCGAGTACAAGCCGCCCGTCCTCCCCGTCCTCGGCGCCGACCTGACCGTCGGCCGAGCCGCCACCCTCGATGTGTCGTCGGACGTGTTCCCCGTCGCGCCGGCGCTGAACGACCTGCCGGCCGGCGAGTACACGGTTCAAGCGATCCTCGCCACCAACCGCGACATCAACCTCCCGGACGCGCCCGGCAACCTGTTCTGCGCCCCGGTGAAGGTGAAGCTCGACCCCGCGGCCGGCACCACGGTGAACCTCACGCTCGACAAGACGTTCGCCGAGCGGAAGCTGAAGGACACGGCCACCCATAAGTTCCTGGCGCTGCCGTCGAAGCTCCTGTCCGACTTCCACGGCCGGCCGATGACCTTTCGCGTCGGCGTCGTGCTGCCGCCGAACTTCGACAAGGAACCCGAGAAGAACTACGGCCTGATCCTCGACATCGGCGGGTTCGGCACGCGCTACACCGACGCGCGCCGCACCTCGCCCGACAAGCGGTTCGTGCAGGTGGTGCCGGACGGGGCCGGGCCGTTCGGCGACCCGTACCAGGTGAACTCGGCCAACAACGGCCCCTACGGCGACGCCTTGGTGAAGGAGGTGATTCCGTACCTCGAAAAGGCGTTCCGCTGCGGCGGCACCGGGAAGCGCTTCACCTGCGGCGCCAGCACCGGCGGGTGGGTGTCGCTCGCGCTGCAGCTCTACTACCCGGACACGTTCAACGGCTGCTGGAGCCAGTGCCCCGACTCGCTGACGTTCGAGCGGTTCGAGCTGATCGACCTGTACGCCGA
>DASPHQ010000045.1:0-4700 GCA_035629595.1 Urbifossiella sp.
GAGATCAACTCCAGGACGCCGAACAGCGCCAGCACACCGATCGCCAGCGTCCAGGTGTCGCTGACCGCGAAGGCGTACAGGGCCGGCGGGAGGAGCGCGATCCACGACCCGATGTACGGGATGTACCGCATCACGAACGCCAGCACCCCCCACATCAGCGCGTACTTCACGTCCATCAGTATTAGACCGACCAGAATGATCACCGCGAAGCCGGCGTTGAGCAGCAGCTGCGTGAACAAGTACTTGCTGACGCGGCGGCTGGCGTCGTCCACCGCCTTCGTCGTGGTCGTGACCTTGCCGTGCCCGGTGAGGCGGATCATGCGGTTCCGCAAGTCCTCGCGCTTGATGAGCATGAACACCGTCAGCAGGAACGCGAACGCCGACTGCCCCAGGATTTCCAGGGCCGGGGTGGCGAACGACTCGAGCTGCCCGAGCCAACTCGGGCCGGCCGTCTGCACGACCACCGCCGGCGGTTCGCCGGGCTGCTGGCTGGGGGGCTTCGGGGCGAAGACCTCGACAATCTCCTCGGCCATTTTCCCGAACGCGCTGTCCCCGTTCCCCATGACCTTGACCTTCAAGTCCGTCAGCTTCCGCACGATCTCGACGCGGCGTTCCGGCAGTGCGCTCGACAGCGCCCCGAGCTGAGTGACGAGAATCGCGCCGAGGCCGCCGGTTACGAGTAGCCCGAGGCCGACGACGAGGAGCACGGACAAGGTGCGGCCGATGCCGCGGCGCTCGAACCACGAAACGACCGGACTGAACACGAACGTCAGGAAGACGGCGAGCGCGACCGGGATGAAGATGGACCGCGCCCAGTACAGGAGGCCGATCGTCGCCGCGGCGGTGACCGTTCCGGCGATGACGATCTGAGCCCGCTGCCATTCCTGGGCGTACCCGCGCTGCGACATCGAACATCCCCGGGCGTGTGTGGTGCTGGCCCGGGACTGAGCAATACGGGTGCCACCGCGGGGAAGCAAAGCGTTGCTCGCGGGCAGGAAGTGGAGTGCCCGACGACTTTATCCTTCCGATATCGGCAGACGTACCGTGAACTCGGCCCCCTTCCCCGGGCCGTCGCTGCGGACACTGACGCGGCCGTCGTGCAGTTGCACGAGCCGCTGCACGAGCGCCAGACCGATGCCGAGGCCGCCCTGGGAGCGGTTCAGGGTGCGGTCCACCTGCGTGAACAGGTCGAACACCCGCGGCAACACGTCCGCCGGGATGCCGACGCCGCTGTCGCGCACGGTCACCACGGCGTCCTTCCCCTCCCGCGCGGCGGTGAGCGTGACCGCCCCCCCCTCGGGCGTGTACTTCGCCGCATTGTTCAGGAGGTTCGAGAACACCTGCGCCAGCCGGACCCGGTCGCCGCGGAGCGGGATCGGCTCGGCGGGGACGGCCGTCTCGAATTTCACCTTCGCCTTGTCCAGCGCCGGCCGGCTGATCTCGACTGCGGAGTCCAGTACCGCCCCAAGCGTGATCGCCTCCGGTTGCACGCGCAGCTTGCCGGTCGTGATCCGCGACACGTCGAGCAGGTCGTCGATGAGGCGGACCATCTGTCCGACCTGGCGCTCGAGCATGGCCCGGGTCCGCTCCATGGCGTCGGAGTCGTCGACGGTCAGGCGCATGATCTCCAGCGCGTTGCGGATCGGGGCCAGCGGGTTGCGCAGCTCGTGCGCGAGCATGGCGATGAAGTCGTTCTTGCGGCGGTCCTCGTCGCGGAGGGCGTCGTTGGCGCGCGCCAGTTCGGCCGTCCGCTCGCGGACCTTCTCCGCCAACTGGGCTTCCTGCCGCCGCTGCCGCATGGCGTAGAGGATGACGCGCTCGAGCAGCGCCGGCGACAGCCCGGACTTCTCCAGGTAGTCGGACGCGCCGAGGGTGAGCGCCTCGAGCGCGATCTCGCGCTGACCCTTCCCGGTGAGGAGGATGATCGGCGGCCGCCGCTCCAACTCCTGCGCCTCGCGCAGCAGCTCGATGCCGGTGCGGCCGCCGAGGCGGTAGTCGAGAAGGACGGCGTCGTGCGTCCCCTCGCGCAGCTTCGCCAGCCCGTCCTCGTAGGTGGGGGCGTGGTCGAGCCGGAACGTGACGCCGGCCACGTCCGCGAGCATCTCGCGGGTGAGGAGGTAGTCCTCGCGGTCGTCGTCGATCAGCAGGACGGAAAGCGGCTCGGCAGTCATCTCGGCCAGGTCTCGCACCGCGGCCTCCCGGGGGGGTCAGGTGGCGTCGGCTTCCGGAGCGAGTTCGACGATCTCCAGCCAGTACCGGCCGAGCGACCGGACGACCTCGACGAGGGCGTCGAACGTGACCGGCTTGGTGATGTAGCTGGCCGCCGACAGGTCGTAGCTGCGGAGGATGTCCTCCTCCGCCTTACTGGTGGTCATCACCACCACCCGGATGCCGCGGAGGCGGGGGTCGGCGCGGATCGCCCGCAGCGCCTCGCGGCCGTCCATCCGCGGCATGTTCAGGTCGAGGAGGATGATGCTCGGCCACGGGGCCGACTCGGCGTTCGAGTACTTGCCGCGGCGCTGCAGGTAGTCCAGTAGTTCCTCGCCGTCCTCGACGAACCGCAGGTCGTTGGCGAGGTGTGCGGCCTCGAACGCCTCGCGGGTGAGGGCGCGGTCGTCGGGGTCGTCGTCGGCCACGAGGATGGTGACCGGCTTCTTGCGGTGCGGCATCACGGGCCTGTCGGTCAGGGGGGCGGGGCCGGGAGGGTGACGACGAAGCTGGCCCCCTCGCCGGGCCGGCCGCGGGCGGTGATCGTGCCGCCGTGGCGGTCCACGATCTTTCTACAGATCGCCAGCCCGACGCCGGTCCCCTCGTACTCGTCGCGGCCGTGGAGCCGCTGAAACACCTGGAAGATGCGGGCCGCGTGCCGCTCCTCGAAGCCGATGCCGTTGTCGGCCACCGTCACCGCCCACCCGGCCTCGTCGCGCTCGGCCGTCACCCGCACGACCGGCGGCACGTCGGGCCGGTGGAACTTCAGGGCATTGCCGATCAGGTTCTGGAACAACTGACGCATCTGGACCGGATCCCCGTCCACCTCGGGCAACTCGCCGACCTCCACCCGCCCGCCGGCCTTCTGGACCCGAATTTCCAGGTCGTCCACGACCTCCTCGACGGTGGCCGCCAGCTTCACCCGGCTGAACGGCTTGGCGTGGGTGGTGACCCGACTGTAGCTGAGCAGGTCGTCGATGAGCCGGCTCATCCGCCCGGCCGACGCCTTCATTTTGCCGACGTATCCTTGCCCCTCTGCGGGCAGGGCCCCGCCGTGCTTGGTGCTCAACAGGTCGCCGAAGGCTTGAATCTTCCGCAGCGGCTCCTGGAGGTCGTGGCTCGCGACGTAGGCGAACTGCTCGAGTTCGGCGTTGCTGCGTCGCAACTCGCGCGCCGCGGCTGCCTCGCGCTCCTCCGCGCGACGCCGCTCGTCCACCTCGGCCAGGAGGGCGGCGTTCACCTTCATCAGCTCGGCCGTCCGCTCCGCGACCATGCCCTCCAGAACCTCGGCCGCACGCTTCTGGTCGTCGATGTCGGTGCAGGTTCCGAACCAGCGAAGGATCGAGCCGGCCGCGTCGCGCTGGGGGAGTGCCTGACCGAGGAACCACCGGTACGCCCCGTCGGCGCGGCGGAGGCGGTACTCGATCTCGTAGGGCTCGCCGGTCGCCAGCGAGTGCTGCCAGCGGTCCCACGCGCGGGGCTGGTCGTCCGGGTGGAACAGCCCGTTCCACCCCGCGCCGTCGGTGGAACCGTGGGGCACGCCGGTGTACTCGTACCAGCGGCCGTTGTAATACTCGTGGAACCCGTCCGGCCGGGTCACCCAGACGATCTGCGGGACGAAGTCAGCGAGCGTGCGGAACCGGGCCTCGCTCGCCCCGAGGGCCGACTCCGCGACCTCCCGCCGGCCCATCTCGACGCCCAGCGCCTCCTCCCGGGCGAGGGCGTCGGTCAGCGCTCCGCGCGCCCGCCGGTTCGCCACCCGCTGGGCGTGCCCGAGCGCGGCACAGCCGACCCCGCAGAAGAAGAACGCCGCCACCGCCACTTGATCACTGAGCCGCTCGACGACGAACGTCTCCCGTGGCTCGACGAAGAAGTACACGATGCCGACCATGCTGACGAGGAGGGTGCAGACGCCGGGGCCGAACCCGCACTGCCACGACACGTACACGACCGCGAGGATCGCCAGGACGAAGGCGTGGTCCTTCAACAGAAGGGGGTCGAGGGCGGCCCGGACGAGAATCGCCAGCACGCCCGCGAGCCCGGCGACGATGTAGTCGCGCGCCCACCCCGGGTGTCGCGTCAGCGGCCGGTGGGAGCCCGACCCGTCGGCCGGCTTCCCCGACACCCGGCGGATGAGCTCGTCCAGCTGCGGCATCGCCGGCACGAGGGCACACACGGTCGCCCACGACACCACGGCCGTCAGGGCCTTCATCAGCCCCTGCGCCCGGTACGCCGGGTGGCTGAACATCAGGGCGTCGCCGAGGTGGGTGAACCCGCACGCGACGATGAACAGCGCGAACAGCACGAACAGCCACGAGAACGGCACGTCCCGCTTCCGCCGCAGCAGCGACACCAGCACCAGCGGGATCGACAGGTACGCCAGCCAGATGGCCAGGTCGGAGCCGACGTGGAGCCACACCAACCCCGGCGTCCAGTCGGGGCCGCACGCACTCCGCTTCGTGAAACCGTCATAGGCGAACAACCGGCCCCAG
>DASPHQ010000046.1:0-2231 GCA_035629595.1 Urbifossiella sp.
GCTCGTGCCGTCGCTCGCCGCCGTGTACGGCGTCCAGGTGGCGCAGGGGCTCACCGTCGCGCACCAGAACAGCCTGTTCCACGGGCTCGTCAAGCCGTCGAACGTCCTGATCGGCTCCGACGGCCAGGCCCGCATCCTCGACTTCGGCATCGGCTCGCTGCTGGTCGAGAACGAGGGGGAGAGCCTGGTGGACACGATGTCCACGGCGAACACGCTGACCAGCGGCCTGGACTGCGCCAGCCCCGAGTCGATCATGGAGCCGACGAACCGCACCCCGGCCGGCGACCAGTACAGCCTCGGGTGCGTGCTCTACTTCGCCCTCACGGGGCGGGTGCCGTTCCCGGAGGGGAGCGCGGTCGAGAAGATGATGGCCCACCAGGCGAAGGAGCCGACGCCGATCCGCGAGCTGGCCCCCGACGTGCCAGACGGGCTGTGCAAGGTGGTGGCGAAGCTGATGGCGAAGGTGCCGGAGGACCGCTACACCGGGTGCGACGAGGTGGTCGAGGCGCTGGAGCCGTACCTCGGCGACATGAACGCGTCCCCGAAGCCCGGCTCGGGCCGGGTGCCGGCGTCGGGCCTGCGGCGGCCGGGGTCGAGCTCGTCGGGGTCGCGGCCGGGGCTGTCGAGCCCGCCGTCGTCGAACTACGGCAACCGGGCGTCGTCGGCGTCCGCGCCGGCCCGGACGCCGCCGCCGCCGCAGTCGCTCCCCGGGGTGAAGATCAACCCGATGCCGCCGGGCCGCGGCGACGTGGCCCGCCCCGCCCCGGCGTCGAACCCGGGCGCGTCGCGCGGCGGCCCGCCGCGGTCCGCGGAGCGCGGCATGCCGAGCCGGGCGGCGTTCCAGCTGCCGCAGGCCGCGGAGCCGGTGGCGATACACGAGGAGCCGGCGCCGCAGACCCAGGCCGAGAACCTCCGCTGGGCCGAGGAGACCGAAAACCGCGGCAACGTCGGCCCGTTCGGGCTGGTGATGGTCGCCGTGCTGGTGATGGTCGCCGTGTACTTCGGGGCGACGTTCCTGATGAACAAGTAAGGTTCACCCACGAAGCCCGGGGACGGCCGTCCCCGGGCTTTCGCGCGCTCACCCCTCCGTCGGGTAGCCCTTCCCCGTCCACCCGGACCAGCCGCCGTCCATGCTGATCACGTTCGTGTAGCCCATCTTCTGAATCGTGTCCGCGGCGAGCGCCGAGCGGAAGCCGCCGCCGCAGTAGAGCACCAGCGGCGCCGCCGGGTCGGGGATGGCCTTTTCAATGTCGCGCTCGATGACGCCTTTCCCGAGATGAACTGCCCCCGGCAGGTGCCCCTTCGCGTACTCGCTCTCCTCGCGCACGTCCACGAGCGTGAAGCGCTCTCCAGCGTCGAGGCGGCGCTTCACGTCGTCCACAGTGCATTCGCGGACGCGCGTCTTGGCGTCCGTCACGATCTTCAGGAACCCGGGGGCGTGCTGCTTGGCCATGACTTCTCCTTCCGCCGCTTGCGGCGTTGCATCGCCGCAAGCGGCGACAACCCGAACCCTATAAGCACCGCCGGAACCCCGCCTCCAGTTCCGCGCGGTCGAGCTTGCGGCCGATGAACACCAGCTTGTTCTCGCGCCGGGCGCTCCCCCACGGGGCGCCGGGCTGGCCGTCGAACAGCATGTGGACGCCCTGGAACACGAACCGCCGCGGGTCGCCCTTGATGCTGAGGACGCCCTTCATGCGGTACACGTCGGGGCCGCGCGTCTGCAGGAACTCGCCCATCCAGGCGTTGAGTCGCTTCATGTCCAGGTCGCCAGGAATGGTCAGCGCCACCGCGTTCACGTCCGAGTGCGTGTGCCGGTGGTGGAAGCCGCGCATCGCGGCCGGCGGCACGGCCACTCCGTTCACCCGCACCTCGGCGCCGATCTTGCCCAGGTTCGAGCCGCTGAACAGCGCCACCGGGCCGGACACGTTTAGTCCGAAGCGCTGCGGCCCCGGCGGCAGTTGCAACGCGAACGGGTCCGCTGCCGGCGCGAGCGTGCCGCCCGGTTGTACCGCCTGCGGTTCACCCGAGAACACCGCCACCGCGGCGTTCGCGGCGGCGACGAGCTCCGACCCGGCCACGACCGCGACCGCGATGGCCGACTTCGTCCGCTCGGGGATGACCAGTTCGTGCGTGCCGGCGGGTAGCTCGTAGAACGCCCCCCAGCTGAACGGATACTCCGGCTCCAGGAACTCGGGCTCGACCTCGAGCGCCCGCGATAGACTGAACCCGTT
>DASPHQ010000047.1:0-5492 GCA_035629595.1 Urbifossiella sp.
CTAACACTACAGCGCGGGTTTCTTGACGGCGGATAGGATGGGTATCGGGAGGGAATCCGATGACCGAGCCGGAAATCGCCGCTCTCGGGCCGGCGTTCGCCGCCGAGCTCCGCACCTACCGCGGGTGCTTCCAGCAGGACCGGACGGCCAAGCACTTCGACACCTACTGCCGGGGGCTCCTCGCCGACCTCCCGCGGAAGACGGTCGAACCGATCGCCCTGGCCGCCGGGACCGCCGTCCGCACCCTCCAGGAGTTCCTGGTCACCGCCGCCTGGGACCACGACGCCGCCCGCGACCACCTCCACCGCCGCTTGGCCGCCGTCGCCGACGGGCTCCCGGCCGGGAATCACGGGACGGTCGGGGTGATCGACGAGACGAGCTGCGCCAAGAAGGGGGACAAGACCCCCGGGGTGCAAAGGCAGTACCTGGGGTGCGTCGGGAAGATCGACAACGGGGTGGTGACGGTCCACGTCGGGCTGACCCGGGGCGACTTCCGGGCGCTGCTCGACGCCGACCTGTACCTGCCGAAGTCGTGGGCCGACGACCGCCCGCGGTGCCGGGCGGCCGGCATCCCGGACGGGGTGCGGTACCGGTCGAAGTGGCGGATCGCACTCGACCAACTCATCCGGCTCGGGCGGAACGGGGTGCGGTTCGACTGGCTGGTGTTCGACGAGGGGTACGGGAGCAAGGTGCCGTTCCTGTGGGTGCTCGGGCGGCTGGGTCAGCGGTTCGTGGCCGAGGTGCCGGTGAACTTCACCGCCCGGGCCGCGGCCGACGGGCCGCCGGTCCGGGCCGACCGGTTCCAGCCGGGGACGGACACCGGCCGGTGGCGGCGGTTCCGGATCGCGCGGAAGACGCTGGCGGATCAGGTGTGGCGGGCGAAGGGGGTGCGGGTGTGGGCGGCCCGGGGGTGGCACACGCTGGTGACGGCGGTGAACGAGGCGACCGGGGAGGTCAAGTACTTCGTGACGAACGCGGCCCGGGAGTCGGTCGGCCGGGTGCTGGCGGTCGGGTTCCGGCGGGCGACGGTGGAGCACGCGTTCCGGGTGGCGAAGCAGGAGGCCGGGCTGATGCACTACGAGGGGCGGGACTACACCGGGCTGATCCGGCACCTGACCCTGTCGCTGATCGTGCTCGGGTTCGTCGCGGCTCGCACGGAGCGGCTGCGGGGGGGAAAACCCACGGCTGACGCAGGAGCAGGTGTGCCGGGCGTTGAACGTCCGGTGCGCCGGGCTGCTCCGCCGGCGGCGGGGCGTCGGGGTGATCCGGCACACGAGCGAGGTGATCTGCTACCATCAGCGGCGTAACGCCCAGGCCGCCGCATCGCACAAGAAGCAAGGCACAGCCTGTGTGACCTGAACCCGCGCTGTAGTGCTAACAACGGGACCGCGCAGTCGACCCGGGCGCGGGCCTCGCGGTCGTAGGCCGGGTAAATGCCGGCGTTGAAGGCGTCGTAGAGGAACACCTTCGGGTCGGCCCGGAAGTGGTGGCCGACGCCGTTGCCCTGGTGCGCGTCGAGGTCGACGTATACCACCCGGTCGTCGGCCCGAGCCGCCCCTCGGCCCGGAGCCGGTGGACGAGGTACGCGATGTCGTTGAACACGCAGAACCCCTCGCCCCGGGCCGGCTTGGCGTGGTGGTAGCCGCCGGACAGGTTGACCGCGAGCCCGCACGCCAGTGCCTCGCGGGCGGCGACGAGGGAGCCCGCCACCGCCCACCGCATCGGCCGGAGGATGGCCCACCGGACGGCCCAGGACGGGAGCCGGCGGACGAACGGCAGTTCCAGGGCCACGGCCAGCACCGTCGGGTCGCGGAGCGTGAGCAGGTAGGCCGGGTCGTGGACGGCCGCGAGGTCGGCGTCGGACGCCGGTCGGGGGACGCCGACCCAGGCCCGGTCGCGCAGCCGGCGAACTTCCCGCCCGACGGCCTTCCAGGCCCGCCCGTACTTCCGGGAGTCGAACGGGTGAAACCGCTCCAGGCCGAGGAACCCGATGTTGTACCGGCGGTCGTAGACCAACTTCATCTCCGTCCCCGCCCCTGGCACCGGGTTCCATCGTCCGAGGTCACCCGCGGTCCAACCGGCGAATGCACGGGTCGGTGCGGCCGTGCCAGTCGTGAGGGCACACCCGCCCGAATCGCCCGCCGCGCCAGCCCCGTCCGCCGCGGCGTGGTATCCGACCTGCTTACCGGGTGCCTGCCCGCGAGCGGAACCCGGCCCGCGGCCCACACCCGGAGCTACCGCCGTGAAGTCCAACCGCCCACTCGCCGCCCTGGTCGTCGTCGCCCTCCTGCTCGCCGCCCTCGTCCTCCGGTGGGAGGATTGGAGCTACCAGGACGCGCGGGGCGAGAGCGTATTCCAGTACCGCGGCGTCCTCCTCCCGTGGCAGGAGGCCCAAGCGCCGCCGGCCGGGGCGACGGTCGCCACCGTGAGCGTCCACAAGCGGACCGCCCTCGGGTTCAACCGGTACGACTACGTCGGCCCGCCGGGGGCGGTGAGCCTCGCCGCGGACACGAAGATGCGGGCGCCGGGCCGGTGACGCTCACCCCACGGCCGTACGACTGCGCCGCGACGGCGGGGCTCGCCGCCGGCGGTTCAGGGTCGGCCGGCGGGGTCGCCCGGGTCCGCACGCCCCGGCGGGAAGTCTCCGCCGCCGACGACCCCGAGCAGGAACTCCTCCAGGGACGCCGCCACCGGCACGAACATCCCCGGCCAGCACGGCTCCCCGCTGTCCCAGTCGTCGTAGTAGGCGAAGACCGCACCCGCCCCGGCCGCGCAGTCCACGCACAGCCAGTCGGTCTCCTCGGCGAGGTTCTTCACCGGGAGCATCCGCGCCGGCCAGTACCCCGGGTCGCCGGGGGCCTTGTCCGCCGAGTACCGCTCGGCGTACTTCTCGACCCCGAAGGGGAGGTCGATGAAGTCCGGGCCGGCGTGGGCGTAGACGGCCCGGACGAGCTTCGGGGGACGGAACCCGAGCACCTCCTCGGCCTCGGCCAGGGCGGCCTCGGCGTCGTCCGGGTCGGGCCGGTCGGCCGCCTCCCCGTACCGGTCGCGGTGGGCGCGGCGCAGGGCCTTGGCGAGCTCGCGCGGGGTCATCGTCCGGGCTCCCACCACGTCATGTCACGGAGTGCGTTCCAGCACGAGTTTCCGCTCCCCGCACTCGTCGTAGTAGTAGGCCAGCCGGCCCGGTAGGCAGCTGACGATGGTGCCCCACCCCGCCTTCTCGGCCTCGGCCACCGCCTGCTCAAGTGGCAGCTCGCGGCCGTCGAGTTCGTCCGCCGCTGACAGGACGTGACACGTCGCAGGCGCCCCTCGGGAGCGGAGGAGGCCCACCACTTCCGCTCCCGACGGGACGGTCGTGACGAACCGCGGGTCGAGGTCGGGGCAGTGGTTCAGGCGGTCGAGGAACCGCGACCGGCGGGCCGGGTCGGTGAGAGCCTCCAGCCAGCGGCCGCGGCGAGCCGAGACGACGAACGCCCGGACGACGGCTTCCTCGTGAGCGGCGAGTTCGTCCATCATTCACCCCAAGCACCATCACGCCCACCTGTCCGCCGTTCAGCGGCGGACGCGGTAGATGACGTAGACGCACCCGTTCCGGAACGGCCGGCATTCCTTCAGTTCCAGGTCCGTCTGGCGGAATGACGGCGGGAACGCCGGCACACCCGAGCCGAGCAGGACCGGGTGGACGTTGAGCCCGACCTCGTCAATCAGGCCCGCCGCGAACAGCACCCCCGCCAGTTCGCCGCCGCCCATCAGACAGATGCCCTTGCCGTCCTGCTCCTTCAGGCCGCGGACGTACTCGGCCGCGTCCTCCCGCACCACGGTCACGCCCGCGGCCGGGTCCTCCGCGAGCGTCCGCGAGAAGACGTAGCCGGCCATCCCGGGGGAGCTGCCACCCATCCCGTTGCGGACCGCCGCCTCGTACGTCTTGCGGCCCATCAGCACCGTGTCGACGGTGGTCCAGTACCCGGTCGTGACAGCGGCGGCCTCGTCGCACCACATGAGCCAGTCGACCGCGTGGTCCGCGCGGGCGAGGTAGCCGTCGAGGCTGACCGCCCCGCCGTACGTCACCGTTCTCATGTGCCACCCTCGCAACGAGGAGGTTGACAGATTCGCATCCTCGGCGGGTTACGAGCGTTCAACGACCCGTGAGTGGCAGGGTCTCTTACTCCCCGCCGCCGCTCCCACTCGGCCAGGAAACACCGGAACCCCGCCTCGTAGTCCGCCGCCGGCCGCTTGGACGAGCACTTGCCGTAAAAGGTGGAGACGGCGTCCGCGAAAGTGAACACCGCGGCCCGCCAGTCCGGCCACAGGCAGAACCACTCGCGGCCGTCAGCAGCCCGAACCACAACGCCCGCACCGTCAACGCGGTGCAGCACCTCGAAGTCCTCGCCGTTCGGGCACCCGCAGACCACCACGTCCTGCTGCCCGTCTACCTCGTACATGGCGAACCCGCAGCACGGGAAGAGGTGGTCCCCCACCGGGTCCGCGCGGGTGTGCGGGGTAGCGAGCGTGCGGAGCAGGTACAGGGCCGCGGCGCTGACCGTCACTTCCTTCATGGCCGTGGGGTCGAGCAGCACGTCGCACCCGATGCGGAACTCGACCTCGCCGTGGGCGCACAGGTCCAGCGGGTCGTCGGCGGCGCCCTGAATCCACCGCAGGTTCACTGGCCGGAGAGTAATCACTCGCGCTCCTCCGGACGACCGGCCTCGAACACGACTACGGTGAAGTCGTCGGGGAACCGTCCGCTTCCCGGCAGGCGGGCGGCGTCCTTCAGGGCGTCCACCAGCGCCTCCCTGCTCAACGTCGTCGCCGCCCTGACGACCTTTTCCCAGCCCGCGTACTTCCACACCCCGTCCGACACCACGAGCACCTTCCAGGGTTCGACCAGCGTGTGCGTGAAGGGGATGAACACGGCTTCACCGGAGCCGACGGGTGGGGTCTTCCGCTGGCCTGCTGTCACTTCACGACCTTGTCCCTCGACGACAGCCAGCACCCCGCTGTCCCCGCTCGACGCCCCCGCCAACACCCCGTTCCGGACGCAGAAGCCGATGAGCGTCGTGAACCCCGCCACCACGTCCGCCGCAACCGCGAAGTCGGCCAGTCTCAGCAGGAACGGCCAGGCGCGACCGTCGACCAGTCGCTCGGGCCTCACCCCGGACGCAACGTCGAGAGCGGCGCGGCACGCAAGTCTCGCGGCCTCGCCGCCTCCTTTGCGACCTCCTTGGCCGTCCGCGAGGAAGGAGAGCCAGCAGTCCGGGTCGTCGGGGTGTTGGCGAACGAGGAAGGCGTCCTCGTTGACGGGGTGGCCGCCGGCTTCGGTGAAGGTGGTGACCCCGACCATGTTGAGTTCCCCGTCGGGCCTCCTGCCACCGGCCGCGGCCCCGACACCGCCGCTCGTACCGCCGCAGGCGCGCCGCCTTCCCGACGACCGCGAAGTAGTCGGTCCGCCACCCCTCGGCCACAGAAGTGGCTCGTGGGGGTCGTAGTAACTC
>DASPHQ010000048.1:0-15239 GCA_035629595.1 Urbifossiella sp.
GCGGTGAAGAACGCGCTGACACCGAGAACGCTCGACGGGGATCCGAGTTTCATCTTCGACGAGGTCGCCCAGACGAAGTCCAGCAATGGACCGCCACAGCATCACCGAGACGGTGGAGGAGTGGCACCTCCGGGTGACCTGCTCCGCCGAGGAGGCGCCGGCCATCGCGGCCGCCATCCCGAAAGCCATCGCCGGCATGACGCGGTGCTACCAGCCCGACGTCGTCCACGTCCACCAGGCGCTCCAGGCCGCCGCGGAGGCGCAGGCGCTCCCGCGTTACTCCCGCCCGTCCCTCACCCACACGAGGAACTGAGCATGGCCGAGTTCGACGTCAACTACCGCAAGGCCACCCGCGTGGTGAAGCCCTGCGACCCGTGCCCGCCGTGCCCGACGTACAAGCCGGAGCCGAAGTCCTGCTCGTGCGGCGGCACCTGCGGCAAGTGCAAGGACGACGCCTGCGGCGGGCCGGCGATCCTCGGCGGCCTCGCCGGCGCCGCGACGGGGTTCGCGGTCGGCGGCCCGATCGGGGCCATCATCGGCTTCTTCGTCGCCGGCGGAGCCACGCAGGCCGTCTGCGAGTCCATCTCGAAGGAGTAGCAAACCCCCCGCCCGTGCAGCGCGCACGGGCACCTTCCCCAACCCCTGACCGGAGACCGACCGTGGCCAACTGGGACGTGAACTACCACAAGTCGAGCCGGACCCAGACCGGCACCCCGTCGTCCAGCTCCGCCGGCCCGTCCGGCGGCTCGCCCGGCGGCCCGCGCGAGAGCGGGCTGATCGCCCTCGGCGTCGGCGCCGTCGCCGCCGTCGTTGGCCTCATCGCGCTCGTCGCGGCCGTCGCGAAGTAGGTGCCAACCCGCCGTCCAGGACGGGCGGCGGTAACGCCACGGAGGGCGCGATCTTTCCGTCTCACACTTTCCGGAGACACCAATGGCCTGCGGATGCCAACACGGAGACAAGGGGCCGGGCGGCCTCGGCGAGCGGGAGATCCTCGCGACGCTGAGGAGCGGACTGACGGCCGGGCTGAGGCACCCCAGGAAGGTGCCGAAGTGACCAAGCTCCTGGAATTCCAGGAGTTTTACGAGACCCCAACCCCTGCTGGAGCGCAACGATGACGACCGACAAGAGCATCAAGGCGAAGGGCTACACGAAGGACGGGGAGTGCATCCAGTGCGACCGCGTGGGCGAGGCCCTGATCGTGGACTGCCAGATCGGGGCCTTCCCGCCGGACTCGGCCCTCTGCCCGAAGTGCATGGTCAAGACGATGAAGGTGCGCGCGGGCGGGGCGAAGAAGTCCACCCCGCCGGGCGAAGGCGTGATCCGCATCACGCCGTGAGACGACGGCTCTGCTTGTGGCCGAGCTGGATCGAGACCCAGGCCAGCCGGCCAGCCGCAGCAGCGACGTTAAAGCTGTCGAGCGAGAGCAGATGGTGAAGCGTGTTCGCCGTCTGCTCGTCCAGGTCGAGTTCGATGCTCTGATCGCCGGCGGCCTCGGGTTCGAGCAGGCACCCGCCGTCCGCGAAGATGTTCAGGTAGACCTTGGGCATGATGTTGTCCTCCACCCCCTAACTGAACCGATCCGGCCCGAACGCGCCAGGTCGGTAGGAGAACCCCGATGGCGACCGCGAAGATTGTCTTCAAGATCGGCGAGATCGACAAGGCGACGATGGAGAAGATCGAGGGCTGGCTCCGGCAGCACCACGGCCGGGGCGGCTGGCGGATCAAGCGGGTGACGGTGGACGAGGCGGAGATCACCGTCCACTACTTCGACGAGATCGCCAAGCTGGCGTTCGAGATCAGCCCGGAGCTGAACGAGAAGCCCGCCGTCAAGCAGCTGTCCGTCCCCCGCCCGGCGGCATCAGCCGGGTGACGGTGACGACGTGCAGGAGCGTGATGCCGGTGTGCACGCCGGTGATGTTCCAACGCCACGGAGGGCCTTGCTTCTTCATTGAGGCAGGAGACGCATGACCCCGCCCATCCTGTACCCGATGCTCCAGAGCCTGCACGAGTTCATGTTCGAGCACGTGCGGCTGATGGAGACCGATCCGGACGAGTTCTACCACCGGATCGAGGGCTTCGTCACCTTCGTCGTCTGCCGCTCGTTCCGCGAGGGCGCGCGGGCAGTGCTCAAGCAGGCGGAGAAGCCGAACGCGAACTGAACAACCAACGCCCAGGAGGGGCTTCTTCCTTCGAGGTGCCGCATGCCCCACCATCCCCCCGAATGGCCTGCCAAAAACAATCCCGAGATGATGACCGTCGAGGACGTGGCCCGGAGGCTGAACGTCTCGGACAGCTTCGTGTATGGGGCCGTTTCTGATGGCCGCCTGAAGCACCACCGGCTCGGGAAGGGCCAAGGCGGCATCCGGGTCTCAGAAGAGCAGCTCGCGGCCTTCCTGCGCCTCACGGAGCGGGGTGGGGAGGAGCCGGACTCGAAGCTCGCCCCGAAGCCGAGCGGCAACCAGTTCAGCTTCCTGAAGCCCCCGTGAACCGTTCCAGCTTCTCGCGGAGGCCCTGCCTGTCCGCGAGCAGGTGGCTGTAGTGCTGTCGGATGACGGCAGCACTGTTGCCCATGAGCGAGGCCAGGGTGTCCACGTCCATCCCCGCCTTCAGCATCTCGGTCGCCCAGGTGTGGCGGTAGCTGTACGCCGTCAGGCCCGGCATGTTCAGCCGCTTCCGCAGCTTTATGAAGCGATCGACGACGGTCACCTTCCCGAACCCCTTGCCGTTCACGCGGCGGAACAGCGGCCCGGTCGGGTGGAGCGCCACCAGCTCCTTCACCGTCGCCAGCGTCTTGCCGGTGAGCATGATGACGCGGTCCCTGTGCTTCGCGTTCTTGTGGGCGAAGCGGTCGCTGCGGCGGGACATCTCCTTGCGGAAGACGAACCCTCCGATCTTCTCGTCGAAGTCGGCGGCAGTCGCTGCTCCGAGTTCGCCCGGCCTGGCCCCGGTTTCCTTGAGGGCTTGGATGAAGGGGTGCCAGTGGGCGCGGGACACGGAGAGGATGCGGGCGTGGGCCGCTTCGATCTCGGCCGCGTTTGTTCCGAGCAACGCCTCGGCCCCGCGAGAGACGGACCCCGGCTTCTCGATCCCCGCGAGCGGGTTCTCCGGCAGCATCTTCCCGGTGACCGCCCAGTTGAACGCCGCCAGGACGCCCTGCATGAAGTTCCGCTGCGACCCGAGGCCCCAGGTGGTCGGCTTGCGGCCCTTCTGGACCTTCTTGCGGACCTGCGCCTTCGGGACCGTCTCCATGTCTTCGAGGAAGGCGTACACGTCCTGGTGCGTCAGGTCCGCGACGAATCGCTCCCCGAGCAGCCCGCCCTTCACCGGGTGGTTGGTGAACGGCACGAACGAACGGAGCCGGATTTCGACCGTGCCCGGCGTCTTCGTTTTGGTGATGTGCTTCAGGTACGCATCGAGCACCTCGCGTACGGTTGCCCGGCCGGGATTCAGCCGCCGCTGCTCCGCCTGCGCTTCCTCCCGCTCCTTGCCCTCCATGATCGCCTGGAAGCGGTCCTGGGCCTTCCGGTACGTCGGGCCGGTCGGCTGGTCGTCCGGCCCCAACGCCAGCTCGAAACGCTCGCCCTTGCGGACGCAGAAGTAGCCGCCGCCCTTGCGGGTCGGCCAGTAGCTGATCGACGGTGCCCGTGGCATGACGCCCCTCCTGTTCGTGCCCCCCCTTCAGGATAACGTACAGGACGTAGCGTACAAGCACCGTTGCCAGAATTTCGAGAATCGGGTTTTACAAGTACTTTTTGGGCAATTCGGCCCCCGCGACGTATGCGAGTTTCCCGAGCTTGCACATCTGGTACACGTTGATCCGAAAGTCCGGGCACGTCGTCACCAGGCAGTACGCGTCGGTCGGCGTGTAGCCGTGCTCCGTGATCAGCCAGTCCATCAGGTTCACCGTCGCCGCCTCTACCGCCCCCTCCAGCGGCCGCTCCGCGCACACCGACACCACCGACCCCGGCTTCTCGATCCGCATCCACGGGATCCGCTTCTGCTTGATGATGTCGAGCCGTAGCCGCACCGTCGCCATCGTCTCGGCGGCCGTGCCGGTGAACTCGGTGTCGCCCTGGCTGGCGTGAACGTCGCCGAGGTACAGCAGCGCCCCGGGGTGGAACACCGGCAGCAGGATGCGGTTGCCCGGGGCCACGTCGCGGATGTCGAGATTGCCGCCCCACGGCCCCTGGCCGTCGTTGCTGGTCGTCACCTCGCGGTCCGGGGCGACGCCGATCGTCCCCACGAACGGCGTGATCGGCCAGCTGATCTTGTCGCTGAAGTGCAACGTGCCGTCGGTGGTCGTGCCGCTCGGGCCGGGCGTGTGCTTGAAGATTTTCGTGGTGTACCCGCCGGACAGCTCGGGCCAGCGCGTCGACTCGCCGAGGGGGCCGCGGCGCGGGCCGGCGGCCGTCCACGAGTACGCCGCCACCTCGATCTCGTCGATGCTGATGGCGAGCACGTCGCCGCGCTCGGCGCCCTCCAGGAACACCGGGCCGGCGATAGGGTTCACCATCGGCGGGAAGCGGTCGAACCCGGGGCGCTTGGCGGGGATGGCGTGGTCGGCGGGGGTCTTGAAGTAGCCGGTGCTGGCGTCGAACGTCTCGACCGCGAACGGCTCGCCGGGCGCGACGCGCAGCAGCGGCTCGTCGCGCCAGTCGAACGCGTACTTCTTCGCCAACTCGCGGCGGATGGTCTGCACGGCCCGGCCTCCGGTGGGGGTGGGGAATAGAGTAGGGCCTGAATGCCCACCCGTTGCCACGGGTGGGCTCCGCCCCGGAGGTGTCGTGATGGTGCGCGTGCTCGCCGCCCTCGTGTTGCTCGCCGTCGCCCCCGCCGCCCGCGCCGACGACCCGGTCAAAGTGTTCGAGCAGCGGCTGCTGCCGATCTTCAAGTCGCCGAACCCGAGCAGCTGCGTGCAGTGCCACCTCGCGGCCGTGGACCTGAAGGACTACATCCTGCCGAACTCGCGCGACACGTTCCTCGCCCTCCGCGACCAGGGGCTCATCGACCTCGACCGGCCCGACGACTCGCGCATCCTCAAGCTCATCGGCCGCGGCAAGGCCGACCCCGGGGCGAAGCTCATCCCGGCCGGCGTCCGCGACGCCGAGTACGCGGCGTTCTCGGCGTGGATCAAGGCGTGCGCCGACGACCCGGCGCTGAAGGCCGCGAAGGCCAAGGCGCCGGCGCTGACGCTGCGGCCGGTCGAGGTGGTGCGACACGCCCGCGCCGACCGGGTGGCGGAGTCGTTCGCGTCGAACGTGTGGGCGATGCGGTTCCGGTGCATGAACTGCCACACCGAGGGGAACCCGGCGTGCGACAAGCTGGTGAAGGAGCACGGCGCGCGCGTGGCGTGGTTCAAGCGCGGCGGCCCCGAGGCCACCATGAACTACCTCCTGCGGAGCGAGTTGATCGACTTCGCCAACCCCGAGAACAGCCTGCTGCTGCGCAAGCCGCTGGGGGTGGTGAAGCACGGCGGCGGCATCAAGTTCGTGAAGGGGGACCAGGGCTACCGCGCGTTCCGGAACTGGATCGAGGACGCGGCGGCGATCCGCGCCGGGAAGTACGCGAAGGCCGACGACCTACCGCCGGCGGACGGCGTGCGGCGGTTCGGCTCGGAGGCGTGGCTGAAGATCACGAACACGCCGCCGGACTGGGGCGACAAGCTGTTGCAGGCCGACGTGCACGCCTGGGACGCGGCGGCGAAGCGGTGGGAGGCGGCGCCGGTCGCCACGTCAGACCGCGTGGTGTGGGGCAAGGGGAAGGCGTGGCAGCACACGCTGACGCTACTGGCGGCCCCGGGGTCGGAGCGGGAGAAGGCTTGGAGTAAGGGGAAGGCGGCGCTGCCGGCGGGGAAGTACCTGGTGAAGGTGTACGTGGACCGCGACGGCCGGGCCGCGACCGACTGGCGGATGACGCTGGGCGCGGCCGAGTACGTGGGGGCGGTCGAGGTGGAGTCGCGGTGGCCGGAGGGGTACGGGGCGATGACGGCGGTGGATGCGGCGCGGGCGCGGAAGGAGTGACCGATTCTCCGCCGCTCGCGGCGATGCACCGCGGTGCATCGCCGCGAGCGGCGTCAGAGAATCGCCTCGCGGATCAGGGGCGCATCCTCCACAACCAACTTCACGGGCCGGTTGGCCGGCGTCGTCACCACCGTGTCGGGGTCGATGCCGAGCAGGTGGTACAGCGTCCGGCCGAAGCTCTCGACCTTGTAGAACTTGTCGGTCACGCGCTCGCCGAGGCGGTCGGTGGCGCCGACCACGCACCCGCCCTTGAACCCGCCGCCGGCCGCCAGCACGAACTGCGCGTAGTCCCAGTGGTCGCGGCCGGCGCCCGCCGCCTTCGGGTTGTCGATCTTCGGCTTCCGCCCCATCTCGCCCAGCGCGAGCACGATCGTGCTGTCCAGCAGGCCGCGCACCTCCAGGTCGTCGAGCAGCGCCGACAGGCCGGCGTCGAACATGGGCATCTGCTGGCGGCCGGCGGTAAAGTTGTCGCCGTGCCAGTCCCAGTAGCCGAGGTTGAAGTGGACCACCGGCACGCCCGCCTCGATGAGCCGCCGCGCCAGCAGGAAGTGGAGCGGGTCGCCGGCCGGGTAGCGCGTCTGCTTCGGCTTCACCCGGTAGCGGTCGACCGACCGCGCCGGCTCCTTCGACAGGTCGAGCGCCTGCCGCAGCTTAGGCGAGCGCAGCAGGTTGAACGCCGTCTGCTGGTACTGGTCGAGGCCGGCGATGAGTTCGTCGGCGCGGTCGTTCTGCCGCAGCCGCGTGTCGAGGGCGCGGAGGAGGTCGGCGTTGCGGTCGAGCGCCGGCACCTCCAGCTCGGGGGTGAGCATCCGCGTAACGGAGTCCTTGTCCTTCATCGGGTCGAACACGAGCGGGGCGTGCGCCGGCCCGAGGAACGACCGCGCCAGCGCGTTGTGGGTGTGGACGTCGACTTCGCCCAGGACGGCGTGGGTGGGGAGGTCGGCAGGTCCGGGGCGGAGCCGCTGCACGACGCTGCCGTACATCGGGTACTCGTCGGACCCGGTGGTGAGGCGCGGGTTGCCGGTGAGCCAGTAGAGCGGCGCCTGGCTGTGGTCGCCCGGCTTGTTCAGCGTGCTGACCGACCGAATGACGGTGTACCGGTCGGCGCGCTGCGCGAGCCGTGGCAGCAGCTCGCCGACCTGGAGGCCGACGACGTTCGACGGGATGGGCCGCCAGAGGCCGCGGTACTCCTCGGGGGAGTCGGGCTTCATATCGAACATGTCGGTGTGCGGGGGTCCGCCACCGAGCCAACAGACGATCATCTGCCGGGCGCGGGGGGCGGCGCCGGGGGCGGCGCGGGCGCGGAGCACGTCGAGCGCGCCGACGCCGCACAGGCCGAGCCCGCCGGCCCGGAGGAAGTCGCGGCGGGAATGAGAGTCCGTAGCCATGAGAGCCTCTGCATAGGTTGGCGTGCCGGACAACTAAACATCGAGCGCAGAGCCAAGACCGCAAACGTGAGCAGGCCAAATCATACGGATCGTCAGTGAGTTCTTCGGCAATTTGGGCCAAGCGTGGTTGGAGATGAACTCCTGATGCAAGTCACTTGCATTCCACAGCCCCCAAAGTAAGCCAGCCTCGATCCGCTTCAGCACACTACGGTCCGCGTGAACCGGTGCAATGAAGACTCGAAGCGACGAAACAGTCTCGTGAACCAGCGGCTCCAACTGCGCGCGCCGACCAATAAAATCAGGCGCATTGGCAGTGCGACAGCCTTTCGGTTCATAATGGTAGTGGCGAACGCCTTGAAATCGTTGGTCCCAATCGGGCAACGGCTCCAACCCCTTGTAAAAGCGACCTCGCTCAGTTTTCAGCCGATGTCTTAGTTGTGTGTCTGTCTTGCCCACATAATAGGTAAAGTAGCCACTGAGGAACTCGGGGTCGTTACCCTGGTAGGGAACCGTCCAGAGGTAAACACCTGGGCTTCGAGTCGCTTCATCGTCCGCGTCAAAAAGACACGGAGTACCTTCAACCGGAACAAAGGAGTACGGACCTCTCCAGTCAAGCACACATTCCATTACCCACCAATGGCTTGATTGCGAATGTTATCAGTGCTGTAGCACGAACTCCCGCGTGTTCAGCAGCCCCCACAGCACGCCGTGCAGGCCGGCCTCGGGCGTCGGCGCCGTCCGCACGTACTCCGCGCACGCCGCCCGCTCCGCGGCCGACGGCAACCGGCCCAGCACCGCCAGGAACAGCTCCTCGACCTTGTCCGCGACCGGCGCCTTCGCCAGCTTCGCCACCCGGCCGTTCGGGTCGCGGATCTTCAGCCACACCTGCGGGTGGTTCGCCAGCGTCAGCACCTGCAGCACCGACGCCCCGCCGTCGCGCTCGCAGTCGCACTGCACCGCCGCGTTCCGCGTCGGCCGGCCGTACTGCTCCAGCACGAACACCACGAACGGGTTCCGCGGCGCGAAGGGAACCTCCACCGTCTTCATGTCGGCCGGCCAGTGGTGGAACTGCATGTCCATCTTCTCGGCCACGCCGGTCGCGGCGCTCAGCGCGTCCAGGAACACCTCGGCCGGCAGCCGCCGCAGCGGGAACGCCGCGTAGTTCGCCCGGTCGGCCGAGGCTTCCGGCCGCGGCGTGCTCGACTGCTGGTAGGTGCGGCTCAGCAGGATCGTGCGGTGGAGCCAGCGCAGGTCGTACTTGTTGGCGACGAACCCGTCGCACAGCTCCTTCAGCAGCGCGGGGTGGGTGGCGGGGTTGAACGCCGACAGGTTGTCCGGCGGGTCCACCAGCCCGCGGCCGAAGTAGTGCGCCCAGACGCGGTTCACGATCGCCCGCGCGAAGTACGGGTTGTCCGGCCGCCGCATCCACGCCACCACCGCCGCGCGCGGGTCGGCGTCGGCCGGCAGTTCCAGCACCTCCGCCGCCCCCGGCAGGCGCAGCCCCGCCGCCTCGCGGGTGCCGAGCGGGCTGGTTACCGACGCGGCCTTCGCTGTCGGCAGCAGCCGCACCTCGGCGTGCATCAGCCGCCGCGCCACCTCCGGCATGCGCTTCGCCTTCTTCTCCAGCTCCTGCGTCTCGCGGCGGAAGTCGTCGGCCATCGCCATCACGGCCTTGTGATTCGCCAGCACGTCCGCCGGCCGCTTGCCGAGCTTGTCGAGGTCGGCCTTCGCGGCCTTCGCCAGCTCGTCGAGCCGCTTGCCGTCGCCCTCCTTGCGCTGCTTCGCGACCGCCTCGAGGCGCTTCCCCTCGGCGTCGTAGCGCTTCTGCTGCTCGGCGGTGTCGGGGAACAATTTCTCGTTGCCGCCCTGGAAGCCGACCTTACGGACGCGGGTGAAGAAGTTGGCGAACTGGAGCAGGTCGTCCTGCTGCCACACGTCGTGCGGGTGGCGGTGGCACTGGGCGCACTCCAGCCGCAGGCCGAGGAAGCTGTGCGCCACCTGCATCGCCCCGCCGACGCCGTCCGCCCCGCGGCGCTGCCAGTACAGGTCGAGCGTGCGGCGGTTGCGGTACAGCTCCAGGTCCGGCCGGCCGGGGCGATACCCCTCGAACAGCGCCTCCACCTCCGCGGCGTACTCCGCGGCCGTGCGCCCGTCGCGGCTCGTCGCCGTCAGGACGCGCTCGACGAACACGTCGTACGGCGTATTCGCCTCCAGCCGCGCCCGCACCCACGCCTGGAAGCGCGGGGCGTCGGCCTCCAGCGTCAGGGCATCGGCGTAGACGCCGAAGTCGGCGGCCTTCAGCAGATCGCAGAAGCGCAGGGTCCACAGCGCGGCGTGGCCGGGGCGGCGCAACAGCTCGTCGATCTTCTTCGCGCGCTTGTCGGCCGCGGTGTCCGCGAGGAAGGCGCGCACCTCGTCGGGCGTCGGCAGCTCGCCGGTCACGTCGAGGTGGGCGCGGCGGAGGAACGTGGCGTCGTCCGCGAGGTCGGCGGGCGGGAGGTTCAGCTGCCGCAGCCGGGCGAGGACGTGCGTGTCGATGAAGTTGTTCGCCGGCACGTCGGGGAACGGCCCCGCCGCCGGCCGCGGGACCAGCACGCGTGCCAGCGCCGGTTCCGCGCGGTAGCGCACGACCAGCGCCGCCTCGCCGGCGGACTTCGCGGTCACGCGGCCGGCGGCGTCCACGGTCGCGGCGGCCCGGTCCTGCGACTCGAACGAGCAGTACGCCGTCACGTCCTCGGTGCGGCCGTCGGCGAACGTCGCCTGCACCTTCAGGGCGTAATCGTCGCCGGGCTTCGCAACGTGTTCGGCCGGCGTGACCCGCAGCGCGGTCACCCGCGATGGCGCGTCCGCGGGGGCGCCGGCGGCGATCCAGCGGCGCAGCACGTCGTACTCGGCGCTGCCGGGCCGCAGGCGGACGCCGCCGCCGTGCTCGGCCTCGCCGGTCGCCTTGCGGAGCAGGAGGCTGGCCGCGGGGTCGGCGACGTTCAGCCGCCGGCCGCCGAACTCGCGCAACAACCGCTCGCGGTCGCCGGCGGGGTCGGCGCCGAACAGCGACAGGCGGAACCCGTTCTGCCCGCGCACCGCGCCGTGACACGCGCCGCCGTTGCACCCCAGCCGGCTGAACAGCGCCGCGACGTGCCGGTCGTAGGACGGCGCGTCGTCGGCCCGCGCCGCGGCGGGGACGAGGAGCAGGGCGAGTGCGACGAGGCGTGTCATCGGGGGAGGGTCCACACTTTCACGGTCTTGTCCCAGCTGCCGGCGGCGAGGCGGGGGCGGGTCGGGTCGAAGGCCAGCGCCAGCACCTCGCCGGTGGTGCGGAGGGCGGCGCGCTCGGTCCAGTCGGCGGTGTTCCAGAGGCGGACGTCGCCGGGGCGGTTCCAGTCGCCGTCGCCGCTGGCGAGGGTGCGGCCGTCGGCCGAGAACGCGACCGCCCATACGTCACCGGCGTGGCCCTTGAGGGAGGAGAGTGCCCGGTTCGTGTCCGCCTCCAGGACGCGGACGATGCCGTAGCGTGTGCCGACGGCGATCCATTTCCCGTCGGGCGACACGGCCAGCGACCGCAACTCCGCGGCCTTCAGGTGGTAGGAGCGACCCGGCCGGCTGTCGGCGGTGACGTCCCATGTACGGAGGGTGTTGTCCGAGCTCGCGGACAGCAGCCGCTTCCCGTCCGGGGTGAAGGCGACGGCGTTCACCCACGACTTGTGCCCGTCCAGCTTCGCCGTTTCTTTCCCGCTCGCGGCGTCCCAGAGGCGGACGGTCGCGTCGATGCTCCCGGTGGCGACGGTCTTCCCGTCGGGCGACACGGCCACGGTCATCACCACGCCCTTGTGGCCGATGAGGGAGCGGCGCAGCTCGCGGGTCGTGGTGTCCCACAGCTTCGCGGTGTGGTCGAAGCTCGCGGTGGCGAGCGTCTTGCCGTCGGGCGACCACGCCACGGCGGAAACGGTATCCGTGTGCCCCAACAGCGTGTCGAGTTCGCGGCCGGTGTCGGCGTCCCAGAGCTTCACGGTCTTGTCGGCGCTGGCGGTGGCGAGGCGCTTGCCGTCGGGCGAGAAGGCGACGCCCGCGACCCAGCCGGTGTGGCCCTTGAGGGTGCGCGCGTCGTCGGCCGGTTGCGCGGCGACGAGGGCGAGCACGGCGGATGCGACCAGGAAGCGGGGCAAGGGGAGAGTCCCCGGGGGGTAGGCAAGGGGGATTATCGCACAGCGGGGCGGCGGGGGCAACAGCCAACACGCCCGGCTCGCCTGTTGCCCCCGCCCGCGCGCCCGTGTAGCGTGGGGCCACGCACACTGCCGTCGTTTCCCCTGATCCGTGGGCCTGTGGATGACACTCAACGATCTCCTCAAGGGCAAGGGACTCGACCCGGAACAGGTTCTTGTCTTCCGCCACCGCCCGCCGGAAGCAAAGCTCAACCGTGTCTTCCCGTGGCTCGCCCAGCAGCGACCGGACCTGTTCAACGCGTTCCAGCAGTCGCAGCCCGAGAAGCTCGAGCGCGCGATGCAGAAGGCGAAGTACGTCGCCTCGTTCATCGCCCGGGGGCCGGACCGGGCGCTGTTCGTCGGGCTCTACGAGGTCGTGGGCTGGAAGTCGATGGCGTACGCCGAGTGCGCCGCCCTGCCGGAAAACGTCGAACTGACAGGTTTCGGGATGAGCGGCTTTAGCGGAACCGTCCCCCGCCCGACGGTGCTATGGTTCGACCTCTCTCTCACGGCCTTGTACGCGGAGTGGAAGGGTCGATTGATCGTCGGCTGGCCGCCGCCGCCGATCGTGTGGTGGCGGCGCGCACACCGCAACGAGATGCCCGTGCTCGCGATCCGTGAGGACAACGCGCTCGACGACCAAAAGAAGCCGTGGGACGAACTCGCGCTGACGTGGGACGAGCTCCGCGTTCTCCCGGCCCGCTTGCAAACCGTGATCGGGCAGTGGCGCGGCGTCTACTACATCTTCGACACCTCCGACTGCCGGGGCTACGTGGGCTCGGCCTACGGCGAGGACAACATCATGGGCCGCTGGCTGGGGTACGCGGCGACCGGACACGGGGGGAACGTCCTCCTCCGCACCCGCGACCCGAAGACGTTCCGGTTCTCGATCCTGCAACGGGTGTCGCCGGACATGCCCGCCGACGACGTGATCCGCGTCGAGCGCACGTGGAAGCTGCGGCTGCACACGCGACAGCCGTTCGGCTTGAACGACAACTAGACCACCCGCGCCAGCCGCTTGCCCCCGCCCCGGCGGCCGTGTAGCGTGGGGCCATGCGCACCGCCTTCCTCCTCGCCGCACTCGTCGCCGCGATCCCGGCCCCGGCCGCCGAGCCCGCCGACACCCTCGCCGACCTCCGCGGCTTCTTCGCCAAAACCGCCAAGCCCGACGGCAGCTTCCGCCCCGGCACCGACCCCGCCTACGAGGGCATGTCCGACAGCGCGTTCAGCGACCTCGCCCCGGTCGCCTACGCGGTCGTCCTTCACAAGACCTTCGGCTGGAAGTTCCCCGACGAGGCCAAGACGCGCGAGTTCCTCCTGAGCCGCCAGCGCGACGACGGCTCGTTCGCCAACGTCGCCGGCACCGTGAGCCCGGATTCGCCCGCCGGCCGCGCCTACAACACGACGATGGCGCTGATGGCCCTCAAGGCGCTGGACACGAAGCCGCGCCGCGACCCGCTCCCCGTCTTCGACTCCGTCCTGAAGGCCGACTACAAGGAGTTGCCGGCTTACATGACGAGCTTCTTCCCGCTCGCGTACCTCGCCAGCGGCAAGGCCATCCCGCCGGAGGCCGACAAGAAGATCAAGGCGATCATGGAACAGGACGCCGACGGCTACCTGCACGACCACGTCGCCGCGACGTTCCACGCCGCCCACTACTACTGGCTGATCGGCGAGGAGGTGCCGCGCGGCGAGGCGATGCTGGCCCGCGTGCTGCGCGACCAGAAGCCGGACGGCAGCTGGATGCTCAACCCGCCGGCCCGCGACCGCCACGCCACGTTCGACGCCGTGTTCGTCGTGCGGCAACTCGGCAAGGACCGCCCGGCGGCCCGCGCGGCGCTGGCGAAGGCGGCGGCGTGGGCGCTGAAGTGCCGCAACCCGGACGGCGGCTTCGGCCACTACCCCGGCAGCACGTCCGACGCCGACGCCTGCTTCTTCCACGCCGGCACGCTGGTGATGGCCGGCGTGCTGCGGCCGGTCGATCCGCTGCCGCCGAACGCCCACCTGCTCGGCTGGGGACACCTGTTCCCCGTGCGGGAATAACCCCTCAACGTGTCGGCGGTGCGGGCGGCACTCTGGTCCCCTCTCCCCCGGCTCTGCGGGGGAGAGGGTTAGGGTGAGGGGGCGGCACCGCGAAGTACGATCAGGTGAGCCGCGCGGTATCGCTCCTTCCCCCTCACCCCAACCCTCTCCCCCGCAGAGCCGGGGGAGAGGGAGAAATCGGGTTCCCTGCGCCCCCTAACGTGCCCCGCGCCGCGGGTCTTGTATCCCACCCTCCCCGGAAGTCACCCCATGCGCCTGCTCCTTCTCCCCCTGCTCCTCGTCGCCGCGCAGCCGGCCGCCAACCCCGCCGCGTGGGAGGCCGCGCCGCGGACGAAGGAGTACCCGTGGATGTCCGTCGCCACCTGGAAGCAGCTGCACGACGGGCACCTCGCCCGCACAAAGAAGGGTGGCGTCGAGGTGGTGTTCCTCGGCGACTCCATCACGCAGGGGTGGGGCGGGGCCGGCGCGGCGGCGTGGAAGAAGCACTACGAGCCGCTCAACGCCGCCAACTACGGCATCGGCGGCGACACCACCCGCGAGGTGCTGTACCGCCTCGACCACGGCGTCCTCGACGGCATTACGCCGAAGGCCGTCGTGGTGATGATCGGCACGAACAACTTCGGCCTCACCGCGGACACGCCCGCCGACGTGGCGAAGGGCGTCGGGGCGGTCGTCGGCAGTGTCCGCAAGAAGGCGCCCGACGCGAAGGTGCTGCTGCTCGGCATCTTCCCGCGCGACAAGGCCGCGGGGACTGGCATGCGCAAGAAGATCGCCGAGACGAACGAGCAGATTGCCAAGCTCGCCGACGGCAAGGCGGTGGTCTACCGCGACATCGGCTCGGCGTTCCTGGCCGGCGACGGGACGCTGCCGGCGGACGTGATGCCGGACGCGCTGCACCTGTCGGAGAAGGGTTATGCCCGCTGGGCCGAGGCCATCGACGAGCCGCTGCGGGCGCTGATGAGGTAGCACCGTCGGAACGCCCACCCGCCGCGGCGGGTGGGCTTCGCCCGTCGTCACAGCTTCGGCGACGGGGCCGGGCTCGGCGGCGGCGGGCGGTTCTCGTCGCGCAGCAGCGTCTCCAGGAACTCCACCTGCCGGGCGTCGCGCTGGCGGGCCGCCGTCACGAACTCGGCCGCGGCCTTGTTCGACGGGTCGGCCTTCTGCGCCGCCAGCGCGAACTTCAGCACCGCCCGCCGCACGATCGGGATGCCGGCGTGCGACTCCCGCGCCGCCAGACCCAGCACCGCCGGCGTCAGCTGCCACGTCCGCCACTTCCGCAGGTCCTCGATCGGCAGGTCCGCCAGGTCGGCCTGGTCCATCAGCACCCGCATCGCCGCCAGCACCTGCTCGTTCGGGATCACGTCCGGCCGGTTCTCCCAGAAGTACCGCACCGTCCGCAGCCCCGCGTACCGCTCCGCGAAGTCCTTCTTCGGGTTCCCCACCACCGACAGCAGGTAGTCCCACCCGGCCTGCTTGTCGAGCATCACGTACCCCGCCAGCACGCCGTCGAGGCCGCTCGTGTACGACCGCATCGGGTCGTCCAAAAGCGCCCGGATGGCCTTCGCGTCGTCCTGCTTGCCGCAGTGGCC
>DASPHQ010000049.1:0-11139 GCA_035629595.1 Urbifossiella sp.
GGCGGCATCGCAACGGCCGCATCGAGTACTGCCTCGACAAGTGCCGCATCCGCGAGGTGCAGCGTCGGCTGCTGGGCACGCTGTCGAAGGGCTACCGCCAGCGCGTCGGGCTCGCCGACACCATGCTCGCCGCCCCGCCCGTCCTCATCCTCGACGAGCCGACCAGCGGCCTCGACCCGATCCAGATCGCGCAGACGCTCGAAATGATCAAGGACCTCGGCGGTCGGCACACGGTGCTGCTTTCGACGCACATCCTGTCCGAGGTCGAGAAGGTCTGCGAGCGGGTCATCATCATCAACAAGGGGCGGGTCAATTTCGACGACACCCTGACCTCGATCGCGCGGCGGGAGCCGGTGCTGCAGTACGGCGATCGTGTAGCATTCTATCCCCGACGTGGCGCACTACGTGTAGTTCAACCGCTCGATTCAGGCCGCCGAGGACTTGAGCTGCTATACCTGCCGCGCCCGCATCGACGAGACGAACCGAATTCACCGGGCGCCCTCCCTGATGTTGGAGTGGTGCATCAACTGTCACCGCTACCCGCACGAACCGTGGCGGCTTGGGGCCGAGGTCAACAGTACGACGTGGCCTCCCGGACGGCTGGTCAAGAGCACAACGCCGCTGTAGCTCCGTTGGCATCCGCCATGCTGGGGCGAGTCCCTACAGACCAGACACAAGGCCAGGTCTGTCATCGGGCGAACGACTTAGAGACGACGGGCAGCCCACGCTACCTAAGGGGTAAAGATCTGACCGCGACACATGCGCCGGAATTTGTCCGAAAAGATGTAGTTGCTCCCGGGCGGGCCAAGCACCTCACCGGTACGGTCGGTCGGTACGACTGTGTCTTTCGACTTCGCTGTGTCGGTCGTGTCACTGTGGCACGCCCCCGTCTCTCTGCCGCCATTCACGACCAAGTAACTGGAGGCCTCAGCGGGGCGTGCCTCGGGACAGGCTGGGTGGCCGACCCCCGGGATTGTGGCCGAAGGAGGGTCACGATCGCAGGCGATCGGCGACCGGAGGAGGTGCATTATGGCTCATAGTGCGCCGAGAGTTTTCCTCAGTGCGGCCTGCACGGATCCGGGATTCGCCCAGATGGTTGCAAGGACACTGCGGGCCGAGAAAGTGGAATGCTTCTGGGACGACCCCCGCACCCGGGCGGACGAGGACGACTGGATGAGTCGCCTGGATGACGTGTTCGAATCGGCGGACTGCTACGTGATCCTTCTGTCGCCCGAGGCCATGGCGTCGAACGATATTTACGTCGAGATCGGTTTCGCACTCGCCCGGGCTCGCCGGGACATGACTATTGAGGTGATTCCAATCTTGGTCGGGGATGTCGAGGTTAAGGACCTGCCCAAGTGCCTGCACCGGTCAGTCCCAATCGACGCATCCGCTATGACGTTCGGGGAGCTGGAAACTCAGTTGGTGAGTAGGATTCGACGTGTCACCTACCAACGTGGAGGCGAAGACCCCCCGTTTGCGGCCTGGGAATTGGGATCATGAGCGAGCAAGCCGCTGGCCGGGTCCCTGTCACCTAGCCGGCGCGGAGTGCATCCTCGAGCTTCCGGCTCAACTCGGCGACCCGGGCTTCGAGTGCGGCGACGTTGGAAGAGTTCCTGGCAGCCGCGACACGCAGGCTCGTCCATGCCGGCAAGGGTAGGCGATTAGCTGACGATCAGCTCCCCCGGTTCGCCAGAGGGCGCGCTAAACAAATATATCAATCCAGACCCCGGCCTTCGGCCGCCTACACAATTCTAAACCCGAACACTTTGCCGTCGTGACAACAGCACACGAAGCGGCCTTGCATGTTGAAGGCCTTGAGGTAGTTGTTCAGCGCGAGGAATTCCCCGTCCAGGTCGTACAGCTCGTCGAACATTATGATGTCGCCACGCCGGACGAGGTTGTGGAGAGTTGCCAGGATGAAAAGGGCACCGGAGTACAGATTGATGTCGATATTCACAACGAGAGGGCCGCGCGGCTGAAAGCCTTCGAGGAACGCGGGCAGGGTGTCTTGGACGAGGCCGCGGATGAACTCCGCACGTGGGTCGACCACGACACCTGTCTCGGCTGGCGTGCGCCCCCGGACATCAAATGCACCCGCGGGCTGGAATATGTCTCGGGAGGAGAAGATGATGTCCTCGCGGATCGCGTACCCCTCGATTCGGCCGTGCCAATCTTCCGGATGGCCGCTGAACGTGTCGAAGCCGAAGAACCGGCTATCCGCGTGCGCGAACGCCCCCCCCGCGGCGCGCAGGCTCGAGCCGGTGCCGACCCCGAACTCCAAGTATTCGACTGGCTCGGCGACGCTCCGGGCGACGTAGTCGAACATCCGGGCCTGGCACTCTTCTCGACGGCTCGCCTCCCACGGCCCGAGGTACGCCGCTTCTGCGGGTATGGTCGTCAGGAAGGAACTCCAGTCCGGCCACACCCGGCTCATCAGTTGCTGCTGATTCATATGGGATTATAGTTTGAGTTCAGTTTGAACCGCTACCGTGCCGCCCTGAGGGCGGCCGAAGCAGGAGCGGTATTGCCCCGAGTTCCTCTCGCCAACCGGATCACGTCAAGGCCGGCTCGAGTCCACGGGGCCACCTCGCCCGCCTATGCGGGCGAATTCGCGGGGCGTACGGTCTGGATGAAGTCTCGCCCTGACCTGTACGGCGACCGGTTATCTCCGACGACCACTTCCGTGTGCCGGCCGAGCGGCCAGGCGGAGTGGCTGGCGCTGTTGAATGCCACGTAGAGAAACCGCCGCACGCCCTCGAGCCGCGTCACGCCGTGGTAGGAATCGCCCGTGTTGAGCCAGACGAGCGCGCTATTCCCCTCCGGGCGGTACGTTCGAGACGCCCTGAGCGTTCCCTCCTCGGGGCAGCGCTCGTAGTCGGCCAACGCCTTCGGCGCGGACGGCTCGTACAGGCAGACGTCGCCGCCGCGGATCACCTCGTCATCAACGAAGTACAGCAGGAACTGGGCGATGTGGTAGCGCCGGTCGTGGTGGACGCGCACCGTGTAACCGGATTCGGCGATGGAGAGCGAGAAGTCCGGCCGGTCGAGCGGCCCGTCGAGGTAGCCGTATTCGTCCATCGCCGGACGGAACAAGCCTGTCACGTCGTCGAACGCCTGGGGGCTGCGGACGTAGCCGAACAGGTCCCCCCACGCGGCTGACTGCGCGATGAAGTCGTCGAACCGACTCGGCCCGTACTGGGCGTAGGAGAAGTCGCGGCGGCCGTGGTCGTGTCCGGCAGGAAACCACTCCGGGGAGGGGAACTCGTCGCGGAGGGCGTGGTACGCTGTCGTGTCGAGCACGTCCCGCTGGAAGAGGTGCGGGAACGGCCTCCGGCAGACCAAGTCCGGGTTCAGTCGTAGCATGCCTCGCACCGCGGGTTGGCGGATCAAGATGCCAGGTACAACCCGACAGCCGCCTTGAATAGTAGGCCGGCGGTCGATCCCGTCTGTGCCGGTCAAGCGGTCAGGCGGTGGCTGTCTAGCCCGTTATGGGTCCTGGGGTGGCCGACGACCACGGTGCGGCAACTTCTTCGGGTTCAGTTTTTTTGTCCGCCTCCGGCAGCCATCACCCGTCCACGGCCGGTCGCTGCGACCGTCCTGCGTCCTGACAGCGTGAGTGGCCGAATTCACTGGCCCCCACGCCCGGTGGCCAAGTCTTCACCCGGACGGCCGCCCGCGCCGCTCCGCCTGATGTCCGGCCGGGGTGGGGAGTGCGTCGCCCAACTTGCTCGCCTCTTCTGTCGTCTCTAGGATCGGCTACGATACACTTGCGCGCTCTTGAGCACCGAGTACCACGGACAATCACCCCCGAGGTCGCCTTGATGCGGGCCTGCTCGAAGGGGCACGTCCGGCCGCGAGGCACCGCCGGCGCAGGAGCCACGTCGTGAACACGCCTCGGTTGCTGTACGTACTCGGCGCGGAGTCCTGGTTGGGCTGGCTTCCTGCCTTCCTCTCGCACCCGGCCTACGATCACCACCTGGTTACCGATCCCGCCTGTGTCCCCGAACTGCTACGGGCGACCCCCTACCGCGCGGTCGTGTTTCTCAGCCATCACCAGACCCTACACCGGGACGCAGAGCTGGCCGGGCGCTTGGCCGAACTGTCGAGCGCGCGGATCGTCGCCCACCCCCGCGCAATTGCCGATCTGGCGGTAGACAAGCGGAAAATGGCCGGTCTCGCGAGTGGGCTCGCCGGTCTGTCGACGATCCCCGAGATCCCCCCCGAGACAGCCGCCGCGCTGCTCCGGCGCCCCGGGGGCGCCCCGTTGATTGCCAAGCCCCGTAGGGGTACCGAGGGGATCGGGTACCGGACCCTGCGCTCGCCCGCCGACGCCGCAGGCGTCACCGAAGCGGTGGCGTCCGGGGAGATGATCATACAGCCCCTGATCGACGGAGTCGAGATTTCGGTCAACCTGATCGGTGTGGCCGGCCGCGTCGTCGCGTACGAACCCGTCTGGAAGGGGCGGACCGGCCCCGACGAGCCGCACCCGTGCCTGCGCCTGCGGCACTGCCCGGCTGAGCCGGAAGACGAGGGGGTGGCGGCCCGGGCCGTCGCGTGCTGCCTGGGACTGGCCAGCCGCCTCGACCTCCACGGCCTCGTCGAGATCGAATTGATCTGGGACGGTCAGTCATTATACCTTCTGGAGATCAACCCCCGCCTGTCGGCGACCATGCGCATGACGTCGGTCGCGTGCGACCGGAGTCTGTTCGCGGATCTGGGCCTGGCCGCGGTCGGGCTCGCGCCGCCGGGCACCTGGGTGCGAGCAACACGCCCCGCCGCCGAGTTCCCTTGCCCGCGGCACGTCACGCCCGACCTGCGGTCGTGGCTGGAGCGGGAGGAAGGGGTTTGGGTCTCGTCCCGAGTCACCCTGACCGCCTCGAGCCGAGCAGAACTCGACGACCGCTTGCGCGAAGTTCAGGGGCGGCTGACCGGTCCCGAAACGGACCGGCCCGTTCCGGAGCCTTAGCCCACACCTCGGCCCGGAGGACGCCAATCGATCGCGTCATCCTCGACACGGATCTGAACTTTCCGAGCGACGACTTCCAGGCGTTGCTGCTCGTGGGCACCCGGCACGACGTTGACCTCGTCGGGTGCTGCGCCGCGGCCGGGAACACCTGGATGGAAGAGGTGTGGTGGAACCTCCGGACCGCCCTGGGGGTTCTCGGCCGTCCGGAGGTGCCCGTTCTCGCGGGGGCGCCCGCCGAGACGTTCGCGCCGCACCTCGGCTGGGCCCGCCGGCAGCGAGCCGACCGCCTCGTCCCGTTCGTCGGGGCCTACGAGAAGGCCGATCGGCCCCGGGTTCCTCCGGGGGGGCGGCCTCCCTCGCCGGCCGCGGCCGGGGCGGCCGCGGAGTTCATCACGGCCGCCGCCACGACCCGGGGGGGCGGCCCGCTCGACCTCCTCTGCATCGGCCCGCTGACGAACCTGAGCCACGCCCTCCGACGGATGCCGGCCCTCGCTTCGGCTGTTCGCCAAGCCTACGTCATGGGAGGGTATTTCGGCCCCGGCTCACACGACGGGCACCGGCCGGACTTCAACTTCTGGTTCGATCCCGCCGCGGCGGATCACGTGTTGAACTCCGGCATCAAGGTCGTCCTGGTCCCGCTGGAGGTGTGCCGGACCGCGGCCGCCAGCGACTCGCTGACCGAAACGCTCGGCGCCGCCCCGGCCGGCGTCGCGAGTGTGTTCGTCGACGACTTCTTGGGGATGGTGGAGCAGCACGGCCCCAGTATGGCGCTCTGCGACCAGTTGGTTGCGCTGCTCCATCAGTACCCGGGACTGGCGACCAGTTGCGAACGAGGACGCGTCTCGGTCGAGTGCGACCGGACAGCGGGGGGAGGGAGGTCCCGCTTCCGGGTCGACCCCCGGGGCACGGTCACCCTCGTCCGGGCCGTGGACGTGCGTCGGGTGCATGCCCTGTTGGCGGAGCGTGTGCGGCAGATGGCCGCGGGCCCGGCCCGGGCGGAATCGGACCCGCGACGGGGTCCGATGCACTACTTCCGAACGCCCCGCTACGAGTACTATGCAGAGGAGCGTCTGCGTGCGGCGGAGGTCGCCGTGGCCGAACTGGTGGCGCAGGGTGGCCGGGTATCCGCTCCCGCAGAGCGGCGGGTGGCGGCCGCCGCGGAGCTGCTGGACCTCATCCGCGTGTGTGCCGGGAGTCGGCGGGAAGGCGCGCCTGTGCGGCCCCCCCCTCAGGGGGTGGATCCCGGCGAGGGAACCTCATTCCTGGCGGGTAAACGGTACGAGCGGGCCGTCTACGAGTGGGGGGCGTCAGTGGACGTGTTCGCGCTCTGCTGTGACGAACGCGCACAACGGCTAGGGGTGGCTACCGGCTCCTTCGCGCGCCCGCCCGCGATGACCCTGTTCTGCGACCTACCGGGACCCACGACTGGGGGTGTTCAACTCGTCGGGGAAGCCAGGGCCGTGACCGGGGTCGGACACGGACTCGTGTCGAACGGGCTCGCCAGTGCCGTCGATCGATACCTGGCCCGGCGCGGTCACGCCCCTCACACAATTACCACCGACACAACTCAGGCGTAACGCTTGCAGAGTTAACCGCGATTTGACACTAGGTCAGGGCTATAAGAGGTGCAAACGTGCGACCTCGGCAACCCCCTGCTAGCAAACTGTTTCCGAGGATTGAGCGGGCGCCGCCAAGTAGCCCCTGGTCTGCTCGCCCTCGGGCCCGCCTGGTCGACCTCAAGGTGATTGCCGACACGCGCGTCGTGGCAAGAACTTCGCTTGCAGAGCCGCCACCCGCTGCGCTTCTTACTGCGCCGGTAGCATGATGCTTCGAGTCGGTTCGAGGGTCACCGAAGATGCCCGAGTACTGGCCAAAGGGGTCGTCCGTCGGGTTTGTGGTCGCACGCGGGTCGACCGGGTTTGCCCCCGACGACGTGCCTGCGGCCGAAGCACTTCGAGCCCGGGGCCTGACCGTCGCACCGGCAGACTGGTCTGACCCGGCGGTGCGCTGGGAGGCGTTCGACGCGCTTATTCTCCGATCATGCCATGACTACGTGCTGGACCCGGGAGCCTTCGAGCTATGGTTGGATCACGTCGGCCGGGGCGGGGTCCAGCTCTGGAACCCGCCCTCCCCTGTTCGGGAAACGTTAGACAAGAAGTACCTCTTGCAGCTCGCAGCGGGTGGGGTCACGATTCTGCCTACCCTCCGCATCGACCCGGCCACTCCGGTCGACTTGCCGGAGGTGCTGGACCGATCGGGCTGGGGTGAGGCCGTGATCAAGCCCGCCGTGTCGGCCAGCGCACGAGCCACGTTTCGCGTCTCTCGCCGGCTCGCCCCGGCCTTCCAGCCCCAGTTGGACCACCTACTCGCTTCCGGCCCCGTACTGATTCAAGCATTCGCACCGGAGATCACCGCTCACGGCGAGTGGTCGATCGTGTTCTTCGACCGGCTGTACAGTCACGCAGTCCTGAAGCGGCCCTCCGTCGGCGACTTTCGCGTCCAGACCCGTTACGGAGGGGACGCGCGGGCGGCGAGTGCGCCGCCGGATGTCGTCGGCCAAGCGGCAGACGTACTCGACCGGATTACGGGGCCCCTCCTCTACGCCCGGGTCGACGGGGTGATCGCGAACGGGCGATTCGTGTTGTGCGAACTCGAGTTGATCGAGCCGTGCCTGTACTTCCGCCTCACCCCCGGTGCAGCGGATACGTTCGCGAACGCCCTCGTCGGTCTCGTCGGCCGCCTCCCGCCCTCCTCCCCGAGCGAACCCCGATGACCACGACAGAACCGCCGGCCGTCGAGCTGATCCGTCACTCGTTCGCCGCGGCGGACGCGGCCCTCGGCCGTGGCGACTACCCAGCCTTCTTCCAAGCGGTCATCGCGGCGCGGGAGGGGCTGAAAGCACTGCCCTGCCCGGAGGGCGACGTGCTTCCCGCCGACACGACCGCACGCTGGCGGGGGCTGAACGAGCGATTCGAGTGTCTGTTCGAGTGGGCGAGCGGGCTCGAACTCCTCCTCGACCCCGGACGCCGGACGGGCCTGGACACCAGTGGGCCGAATTTCCTCGGGGCCAAGGCCGACGCGGCCCTCCTCGGCCAGTTGGGCGGGATGGCCGCCGACGAGTTGGTGTTCGTCGGCTCCGGCGCGTTCCCCCAGACCCTCCTCTATCTCTGTCACGCAACACCGATACCCGTCCTTCACGGGGTGGACTTTAACCCCGAGAGGGCTTACTTCGCGCAACGCCTCAGCCGCGAGTGCGGGCTCGACCGCCGCCTCCGCTACACCGTCTCCCACGGGGCCCGGTTCGAGTACCGGCAAGCTCGGGTTGTCATCGTCGCCAGTCTCGTCGAGGATAAGCTGGGGGTGCTGGAGCAGATCGCCGCCACCGCGGAGAGCGGTACGATTGTGTTCCTGCGATCCCCGGCCGGGTGGGGCCGCCTGCTGTACGAGGACGTCCCGACCGAAGCGCGCGTGAGCCGCCTCCGACCGCAGACGTCCCACCGCCCCGCCGCGAACTCACTGTTCCAGACCCGTGTGTTCAAGGTGACCGACACCGAGCCCGGACCGCTTCCGGGCGGAGGGAAGACGGCATGACCGCCACGAATCCAGGTACGACACCGATCGGGGGCGCCGTCGCGGACAGCGACCTGGAGCAGTCGATTCGGACGGCGGTCGCGGCACGGGTTCCGAGGGCGGCGTTCGCCCGGTATCAGCCCGTCGACCGGACTCCGCGCCTGGGGGACGTGGTGCTCGCGGAAGTCGAGTCCGTGGGAGACGACGACCGGGTCGAGACCGCCGTGATCCCATGGCAGGGGGCGTGGCGCGGCGACGTCGTGCCGTACGTGCAAGCCACCCCGTCGTTCGCGACCCTCGCGCTACGGCCAGGCCGCCGGGTGATCGGGGTCATCGGCGGGAGGTACGCCACTGACTACATGTTGGCCGAGGTTCCCGCTGAGCCGACCCCGACTCTGGACCTGCTAACGTTCGGGGGCGTGATCGGGAGGATCGTCTCCCGCAACAGCCGCCACGGCCGGCAGCCGACGGTCCGACCCATCGCCTACTTTTCGGACCGGGACGGTCGCCCGGTCAACACCCGGCAGTACTGCCCGCCGATACTCCCTGGCCCGGGCCGGAATCCGCGGACACGCCTGATTCTGGTGACCGGCGGGTCTATGGAGAGCGGGAAGACGACCGCCGTCCAGGCCATCGTGCAACTCCTGACGCGAGCCGGCCGCGAGGTGTTCGCCGGAAAGGTGACCGGCTGTGGTTCGTTCCGGGATCCTCACCGGATCGGAGCGGGTGGGGCCGAAGGCGTGACGGAGTTCATGGCGTTCGGCTTCCCGTCCACTCACGGGGTCGAGGGGGATGAGTTGCGAGGGCTCTTCTGGGGGATGGTGCGGTTGCTGACGGACGCACCGTCGGCGCGGACGCTCGACACCCGATACATCGTCCTGGAGATCGCCGACGGATTGGGCCAGCCCGAAACACGCGCCCTACTCACCGACCCGGACATCACGTCGAGTGTGCACCGTGTCGTCTACGCGGCCCTCGACCCGGTCTCCGCCGCGGGCGGCGTGGGGATCCTCCGCCGCTGGGGCTGGGCATCCCCGATCGTCACCGGCCCGGTGGCGAATAGCGACCTGAGCCGGCAGGAGGTGTGCTGGCTCTGCGAGAACTCGGCCGTCCACTTCCTGAACACCGCTCCCTCCGAGCCCTGGGGCCAGACAGATCTTCAACTCTTTTGAAAACCGAGGCGGCGTCGGGACGCAGACCCCGGCGAAAGTCGGACTCTGCCTACGTTGGCGACCAGAAGCCGCTCACACCAGGAGTTTGACGGAGTATTTGGACGCCCGGTGATCGCGGTATCCGGCCGCCCGCCGCCGGGCCTCGACCTGGGCGAACCAGGGGCGATCCGTCCGGCGACCGCGGTCAGTTCGTCGGCCCGGCCCTTCACCTGCTGGCGCGTTGGTCGTCTGGTGATTAGCACGGAATCCAGGTCCAGTTTCGCATCGGAAACTGGTCCACCGGAGTGGGTGGAGGAAGGGGTCACTTCTTCGAGGGGTTCGTCTTCGCCGGCCTGGACTTCATCGACTCGCGGAACCGGTAACTTTCGCCGTTCATCTCGAAGATGTCGCACCGGTGGGTGAGCCGGTCGAGCAGCGCCGCGGTCATCCGCTCGCCCTGGAAGACCGAGCCCCACTCGCTGAACGGCAGGTTGCTGGTGACCAGCAGGCTCCGCCGCTCGTACCGGTCGGCGAACACCTGGAACAGCAGTTCCGCCCCCGCCCGGCTGAACGACAGCTAGCCCAGCTCGTCCACGATCAGCAGGTCCACCCGGTCCAGCGCCGCCAGCGTGCGGTCGAGCCGGTGTTGCTGCTGGGCTTCTTCCAGCTCCGTCACCAGGGCGGCGGCGGTCGTGAACCGCACCCGCTTCCCGAGCCGGCACAGCGACAGCCCCCAGGCGATGGCCACGTGCGTCTTGCCGGTGCCGCTCCCGCCGATGAGGCACACGTTGGTCCGCTGCGTCACCCACTCGCCCCGGGCCAGCTCCAGCGCCTTCTGCTTCGGCAGCGACGGCACCGCGGTGAAGTCGAAGGTGTCGAACTCCTTGAGGACCGGGAACCCGGCGGTCCGGATGCGGGCGGCGACGGCGTTGGCGGACCGGGCGGCCACCTCCAGTTCGGTCAGCGTCCGCAGGTACGCCTCGTAGGGCTCGTCGCGGGCCGCCGCGTCACGGGCCAGCTTCTCGTACTCGGCCAGCACCGTCGGCAGCCGGAGGTGCTTGAGGTTGGCCTTCAGCAGCAGGGTCGCGGGATCGGTCATGGTCGTCTCCTTCCGTGGGACGGGGTAGCAGGCGGTCGAACCGGGTGAGGTCGGGACGCGGCACGGCGACGTGTGACAGCCGGTTGTCACTCGGCGGCGGCGGGGTGGAGTCGTCGAGGCGATCGGCGGTGGTGGTGATGGCCGCGGCGGTCGGCTCGCCCCAGGCCAGGTGGTGGGTGACGGCGCGGGCCACGCGGTCCAGCGGGAACCGGGCGAGGAGTTGCAGCACGGCGATGTACTGCCGCGCCCCGGGGCGCGGGCCGAGGCGGCGCTCGAGGTCGGCCCGGAGGGCGGCGAAGGCGGGCGGGAGCGTCCAGTCGCGGTACACCGGGGCGTGGTCGAGGGTCGCC
>DASPHQ010000050.1:0-3147 GCA_035629595.1 Urbifossiella sp.
CCGGAGGGGATTCGGTTGTGCAGCAACGCGAGGTACTCCCCGCGGGTGTCCGGGGTGAGGCCCGGGCAAAGGGCTACCCGTGCCGACAGGGCGTGGTCCCCGGCCTCGTCCGACCGGGCGCGGGCGAGTGCGTCGAGCGCCCCGAGAACCTCGGCGTCCCAGTACCCGACGGCGCTGATCAGCCGAAGGGCGTTCCGGACCCCGGCTCCGCCGAGCGCCGCGAGGGCGGCCGGCAAGGTTGCACGCCGCACCCGCCCGCGGTACTCTTCGGGTAAGTCGTCGAGCCACTCGCCGAACGTGTGACTCGGCCGGTAACCGTAGCTGTCATCGGACTCCTCGTCCGGCGTAAGACATCGAGGAAGGAGGTCGCGGGTCAGGACCTCGACCGCCACGTCGGGCTGCTCGGCGGTCTGCTGGCGGAGGCGCTGGAATACTTGCCGGCACTCGTCCGCGACCTCGCGCACCAAGTCGGGTGAGGGTGGCACGGCGTCCAGGAGGGCCAGCGCCCCGCGAAGTTCCTCGACGCCGGTGGGGCGGCGCAGAACCTCACGTACTTCCGCCATGCGCGGGTCACTCATGGGTATCCCCTCCCTCACACGCCGCTAGGTGGGCAACGAGGAACTGGTGACACCAACGCCACCCCAAACTCGCATCACGCTCGATGATGCCGTAGCTCAGGCACTCGTGGTACAGGTTGTGAGCCTCGGTCAGTCCGAGGCACGGGGCACACCCCTGTGTCCACGCGTCCAAGCTGTGCGGCGGCGGACCGGTCACCGCGCGGGCGAGTTGAAGCAGGGCGCGCTCGACCATGAGGTCGTCCGACCACCACTTCCGGAGGTGGCACCGCCCGAGGAAGCGGGTGAGTAGACGGCGGGCGAGGTTGCCGAGATGAACAGGGTTCCCGTCGAGGATGCCGTCCCTATCGGGCTCATGCAGTGACGCATAGCTACCCCAAACAACCGGGTGGCGGAGGGTGCGAAGGATGTCGCTCGGAACGAGCGTGGTGTGGGCAACCCGGCTGCCCGCCGTAGCCGATTCCGGTCGCGCCAGCGTCCACACAATGCGCCGCTCGGGTCGCCCGTTGATGAGCCGGGCAGCTTCAAGGAGTTCGTGATCGAGGAACTGACCCACGGTAATCAGGCCGACGTTCTGAGCCAGCTCGGGGTCGGCGATCCCAAGCCAGCGCGCGATCAGGTCATCGCGGGCGCGCGTGCCGGTAGACGCCCGGCACGTCACCACGAGCGCGGCCGGGGACGCGGCCGGGTTGCCGTTCGCCCAGCAGAGCCGGATGAGGTGCTGAAGGTCCGATCGCTGCTCGGGGGCCTCGTCCACCCCGTCCAAGTCGATGGTCCAGAGCGGCCGGCGGCCGGGGTTGGCGTGGTCCAGCCGCGCGCGGACGTCGGCGAGGGTGCGGTCGAGACCTCCGGCCCGGCGGCCGGGCATCCGGGCAGTCAGGAGGCCCGCGACGATGGCCGTCTCGCTCGCCCCCGTCGCCCATTCGCGCCAGACGAGTTGCCGGTCCGCCACGGTCTCTAGGTACCGCTCGACGGCCAAGCTCTTCCCACACCCCCCGTCCCCACTGACGAACACGACCGGGCACACGTCGAGCGCGGCCTGGAGCTCCGCGTGCGCTTGCCGCTCGAGGTACCGGTCGGCAGGAACCAGGTGGTGCTCCCGCTCCCATTCGAGCCGTTCGCGGCAGATCGTGGTGAGGTGTGGCTGGGTGCGGGAACTGAAGTCCAGGTTGGCCGCACCGGGATCGCCGACCAGATGCTCCTTGAGCCAATCGCGAGTCACCGCAATCGGTGTGTCGTCGGTGGCCCCCGTGACGAACGCGCCGACCAGCATGGTTACCTGATCGCCCCACTCCCCGTCGAGGACGCCGTACCGCGCCGCAAAAGCCCGCAACTGCTTGAGGTTCCACTCGTGGGCGACGCCCGCGTGAACCTCAAGGTTCTGAAGGGTCGTGTGCCACGCGGCGGCCGCGGCGCCTGGATTCCCTTGGTACAGCGCCAGCCGCGCGACGGTTGCAGCGGTCGACTTTGCCGAGTCGGGAGCGGGTAGCCGTAAGGATCGATGCGGGGTTGCTTCCCGCCTCGCATGGTCCAGTACAGTCTGAGCATCGGCGGCGAGTTGACGGTTCGTCACGAGGAAGAACTGGTCAATGGTCTCGCGGCTCGCGGCGGCCGCGGCCCGTGAGCGGTCGAACGCCACGAGGATGTCGAGGAGTTCGGCTCGCTCGATCTCGCGGCCCGGCACCGCGGAGTGCTTGAACTGGATCGCGGCCGCACCACGCGTCGGGTATCCCGGCGGGCGCCCGACCGCGTCCTGGCCGAACTCCTCGCTGTGGAGTTGCCCGCCGGCGGTGACCACCAACCGCGCCCACGCGTCGTCACCCTGGGCCACTTCGAGGACGCGAACGGTGGCGGTGCCGAGGAACTGGTAGAGGTAACCCATCAGGGCGTTCCGGGCGCCGTTCTGCATGTTCTTGCCCGCTGCGTGACTCGCGCTCCCGGTCGCGTCGAGGGGGCCGATCAACCGTCTGTGGACAACCCGGTCCCGGCTACACTTCTCTCGTGGAGTGTACAGGAGGTGGAAGTGGAATCGATGCGAGCGGCGGCCAATGCCGAACCCGAGCTTCCTGGGTCACTGGGAACCCTCGACGGCGAACCCGATGCAGTGTGGCCGTGGCGAAGCGTTAACGGATAATCGAGTCGGTGTGGGTCTGGATCACCTTTCCCCACGCGACCAACCTCGCCTCCAGCCCGGCCATCACCGCCTCGTCCGGCCCCGCTCCCTCGAACACCACCGTCGCCACCCGCCCGTTGACGTTGAAATAGACCCCCGGCGGCAGGCCGTCGGCCATGCCGGAGCCGACCGGGACGGCGACGATCAGGTTGAGTTGACCCGGCGGCAGGCTCCCGCCGACCGCCCGCCGCAGCCGCTCCACCCGCCCGCGCACCCTCATCGCCCCTCCCCCTCCCACCACCCCAGCCGGGCGGCGAACGTCGCAGCCAGCTCGGTCGCGATCGAGTCGACCGTCCGCAGCGGCCCGGGGGGCACCTCCCCTCCCCCCCGGAAGACGGCCTCCACCTCCGCCCCGGTCGCCCCGACCGCCTCGGCCTCGTCCTCCGCCGCCCCGAGCAC
>DASPHQ010000051.1:0-14232 GCA_035629595.1 Urbifossiella sp.
ATCAGCAGAACCCGTTTCCGGGCGGAATGGGCGGCGGAGGTGGCGGTGGTCAGCCGCGGCCGAACCCGCCGCCGAAGAGGTGATGCGTGTGCAAGCCCGGGGACGGCCGTCCCCGGGCTTTCGGCCCGTGACTCAGCGGAACAGGTCGGCCGGCGTCTGTCCCTTCTTGTGGCCCGGGTTGCGGAACCGCGTCGGGGCGTAGCTCCCCACGATGTCCACCTTCGTCGCCTCCGGGATGCGGCCCTCCATCCCCATCGCCCACAGCGACCCGTTCACGATCATCCGCCGCGTCCCCTCGTGCGACAGGTCTTCCGACGCGCCCATCGTCGTCGTGAACGCCCGCCCCTTCGCCCCCTCCGGCACCTGGTAGTCGCGCGTCCACGCCACCGGCATCATCGGGTCGTTCTTCTTCCCGCTCAGCGCCTTCGACGACGGCTCCAGCGTCTCCGTCACTTCACCCAGCACGATCGGCGTGCAGCCCGGCAGCGGCAGCGTCACGGTGTACACGTCGGTCGTGCCGAAGATGCTGCCGGGGGCGATCCCCTTCAGGATGGGGTGCTTCTCCTGCCCGGGGGCCGGGATACCGCGGGTGCCCTCCTTGCCGTGGTGGCCGTGGTGGTTCACCCAGCGCTCACCAAGCACGACCTTGCCGAAGCCGCCCTCCCAGCCCTTCACGCCGCTGCCGTTGCCGAACTTGGCGAACGGCGACTTCGCGTTCCCCGGGTAGTTGAAGGCGTGCGTCGAGGTGCGGAGGCCGACGACCGGCTTCCCCGCGGCGACGTACTCGGCGATCGGCGCCATCTGGTCGTCCGGCAGCGCCAGGAAGCGCGTGAAGATGAGGAGCAGATCGGCGGACTTCAGCGCGTCGGTGCCCGGGAGGTTGTTGACGTGCGGGTCCACGTGGCCGTCCTTGTCCACGGTGAACAGCGACGTGGTCTTGAAGCCGTGGTGCGTGGACAGAATCTTCGCCAGCTGCGGGACCGCCTCCTCGGAGCGGTACTCCTGGTCGCCGCTGATGAGGACGACGTGCTTCCCCTTGCCGATCCCCTCGCCGCCGGGGAGCGTGACGGCGGAAGGCGGCCCGTCGGGTCGGGCGTCGGCGGGGAGGAGGGCGAGGGCCGCGACGATGGCGGCGGGTGCGAACCGGGTCATGGCGGGTCCGGTGGGTGAGGCGGGCAGAGCCGGGGGCGTCAGCCCCCGGAGTCCGTGGCGAACCGCGGCCAGTATACGCCGGCCGGGCGGGCGGGTACACTGGCCCGGCCTCCCCGCCGCGGAGACTGCCCCATGCGGGTTCTCGTCGTGTCCACCGTCGTGCTCCTCACCGCCGCCACCGCCGACGGCCAGACCGGCTACCTCAAGCCGCCGCCGGCCGTGTCCGCCATCCTGAACGCGCCCCCGCCCCCAGACGTGTCGGTGAGCCCGAGCCGCGACCGCGTGCTGCTCATCCACAAGGACCGCTACCCGCCGATCGCCGAACTCGCCGAGCCGATGCTGAAGCTGGCCGGGCTGCGCATCAACCCGCGGACGAACGGCCCGTCGCGCGCTGGCCGCGTCGCGGCACTCACGCTCACCACCCTCGACGGGACGAAGACGCCGATCCCGGTGGCAGCCGCCATCCGCTTCGGCACGCCGCGCTGGTCCCCGGACGGCAAGCGGTTCGCCGTGCTGGGTACCGGCGAGGATGGCATCGACGTCTGGGTCTACGACGTCGCTGCGGGCATGTTCGCGCAGGTGCCGGGCGTGTCCGTGAACGCGGCGCTCGGCACCCCGCTCCAGTGGGCAAGCGCAGACGAGTTGCTGGTTCAGATGATTCCGGCCGGCCGCGGGAAGGCCCCCGTCGCGCCACCAGAACCGCCCGGTCCCGTGGTCCAGGAGACGAGCGGGAAGGCCGGCCCCGTTCGCACGCTGCAAGACCTGTTGCAGAACACCCACGACGAAGCGCTCTTCCGCTACTACGGCACGTCCCAGCTCGCGTTCGTGAGCGTGCCGTCCATGCAGGTGCGACCAGTCGGCGCGCCGGCAATCTTTTCGGGCTGCGACGTGTCGCCGGACGGGAAGCTGATCCTGCTGACGCGGGTAAACACGCCGTTCTCGTACCTCTACAGCTACGGCTCGTTCCCGAAGTCGGTCGAACTCCTTAACCGGGCCGGGGCGGTGGTCGCCACCATCGCGGACAAGCCGCTGCAGGACCGCATCCCCATCGAGGGCGTGCCGACCGGCCCGCGGCTGATTCAGTGGATGCCGACACAGCCGGCCGGGCTGTGCTGGGTCGAGGCGCTCGACGGCGGCGACCCGCGCGCGAAGGCCGAGGCCCGCGACAAGGTCGTCTTTCGCCCGAACGTCGGGAGCTCGGAAACTTCGTCGCTCACGCTGACGCACCGCCACTCGGCGATCAGCACGACCACCACCATCGGCTTCTTCGAGGACGGCAAGCGGGTGCTGGTGAAGGACTACGACCGCGACCGGAAGTGGTCGCGGACGATGCTCGCCGAGGTCGCCGGCGGCACGCCGAAGGTGCTGTTCGAGCGCTCGACGCAGGACCGCTACGGGAACCCCGGCCTGCCGCTGTCGCGGACGCTGCCGAACGGCCAGCGCGTGTTGAACGAGGTCGGCGGCGCACTCCTCCTGTCCAACGAGGGGGCGAGTCCGAAGGGCGACCGGCCGCGGCTGGAGCGCTTCGACCCCGCGACCGGGAAGCGAACGGTGCTGTTCGAGTCCCCGGAGAACGAGTACCACCGCGTCGCGGCCGTGCTGGACGTGGAGGGAAGTCATCTCCTGATCGAGCGCGAGTCCGCGACGCGACCGCCGCAACTCGTCTACCGGTCCGCGATCCGTGATGTCATCCAGAGCCAGCCGCTCACCGAGCCGCGCGACCCCGCCCCCGAGCTGCGCTCCGCGACCCGTGAGATCGTCACCACCAAGCGTGCCGACGGCACGTCGATCAACTTCACCCTCCACACGCCGCCGGGCCGCACTCCCGGTCAGAAGCTGCCGACCGTCCTGTACGCCTACCCGACCGAGTTCGCCGACGCCGACGTGGCCGGGCAGGTGAAGGGCTCGGCGCACCGGTTCACGCTTCCCACCGGTTACTCGCACCTGTTCTTCCTCACGCAGGGCTACGCCGTCATGGAAGTGTCCATGCCCGTGGTCGGGCCGCCCGAAACGGCCAACGACACATTCGTCGAGCAGCTGGTCGCCAACGCGAAGGCCGCCATCGACAAGGGGGCCGAGATGGGCGTCGTGGACCCGGCCCGCGTCGGCGTGATGGGGCACAGTTACGGGGCGTTTATGACGGCGAACCTCCTCGCCCACTCGGACCTGTTCCGCGCCGGCATCGCTCGCAGCGGGGCGTACAACCGCACCCTCACCCCGTTCGGCTTCCAGAACGAGCGCCGAACATTCTGGGAGGCGCCGGACGTGTACGCGAAGATGTCGCCCTTCAACGCCGCCCACAAGATCAACGAGCCGCTGCTGCTGATCCACGGGGCCGCGGACAACAACCCGGGCACGTTTACGGTGCAGAGCGAGCGGCTGTACCAGGCGGTGCGCGGCAACGGCGGCACCTGCCGGCTGGTGCTGCTGCCGCACGAGTCGCACGGGTACGAGGCGCGGGAGTCGGTCGAGCACGTGCTGGCCGAACAGCTCGCGTGGTTCGACCGGCACGTGAAGGCGGCGGGGCCGCGGAAGTAGCACCCGGCCGGCCGGGTCGATACACCAACCGCATGACCACGCCCCGTTCCGACCTCGTCATCGGCATCGACGGCGGCGCCACGCACACCGCCGCCCTCCTCGCGGACGTGGCCACGGGCACGGTCCTGGGCCGCGGCGAATCCGGCCCGTCGAACATCCAGGCGGTCGGCGTCGACGCGGCGCTACGCGAGTTGGAAGCCGCGGTGGCCGGCGCGTTCGAGGCGGCCGGCGTGCCACGGGCGAAGGTCGCGGCGGCGTGCCTCGGGCTCGCCGGCGTCGACGTGAACGAGGGGCACGACGTCATCGGGCGCTGGGCCGAGCGAGTGGCTCTGGCCGACAAGATGACGGTGGCGAACGACGCGACGCTGCTGTTCGCCGCCGGCACGCCGGAGGGCTGGGGGCTAGCGGTGATCGCGGGCACCGGCTCGATCGCCTTCACCCTCGACCGCGACGGCCGCGACGGCCGCGCCGGTGGCTGGGGCTACCTCCTCGGCGACGAGGGGAGCGCCTGGTTGCTCGCCCTGAACGGCCTCCGCGCCGCGTGCCGCGCCGCCGACGGGGCCGGGCCGCCGACCCGCCTGCTCGACGCCTTCCTGAAGCAACTCGGCACCACCGACCCACGCGACTTCATCCCGGCCGTCTACCGCGGGGCGTGGGACCGCGCCGCCATCGCGGGGCTGGCGCCGCTCGTACTCGAAGCCGCCGAGGCGGGAGACGACGTGGCCCACAAGCTGGTCGTCCGCGAGGTGACCGAGCTGGCCCGCACCGCGGCGACGGCCGTGGACGCCGCGAAGTTGCCGCGGCTGGCGCTGCCGGTTGCGGTGGCCGGCGGGCTGATCGAGCGGAGCGCGTTCTACCGCGGCCTGTTCGTCGAGGCGCTGCGCGGCCACGGCATCCACCCGGGCGCCGTCACCGTCGTGGACGACCCGGCGGTCGGCGCCGTGGCACTGGCGCGCAAGTCCGCCCTCTCCCCTTGAGTCGCCCCATGCCCGCCCTCCCGCGCGTCTTCGCCGACCTCCCCGTCTCGGACGACGTGACCGAGCTGTGCGCCGACAAGGTCGAACTCGTCCCGTGGGGCGGCGACACGAACGGCGTCGTCGCCGTCTACACCTACGGCCACCCGACCGTCGACGCCGCCCTCCTCGACACCCTCCCCGGCGTTCGCGTCGTGAGCAACAACGGCGTCGGCGTCGATCACATTGACCTGTCCGCGACGGCGGCCCGCGGCATCGTCGTCGGCAACACGCCCGGCGTCTTGAACGGCGCGACAGCGGACCTGGCGTTCGCGCTGCTGCTGGCCGCCGGCCGCCGCCTCGTGGAGGGCGACCGCTACGCCCGCGGCCCCGACTTCCACCGCTTCGACCCGTCGTACATGCTCGGCCGCGAGGTCCACGGCGCCACGCTCGGCATCGTCGGCATGGGCCGCATCGGCGAGCAGGTGGCCCGCCGCGGCCGCGGCTTCGGGATGACCGTGCTGTACTGCAACCGCCGCCGCAACGAGGCCGCCGAGGTGACGCTTGGTGCCACCTTCGCGCCGCTCGACGACCTGCTGGAGCGCTCCGATTACGTGGTGCTGACGGTGCCGCTGTCGGCCGAGACGCGCGGCCTGATTGGCCGGGCCGAGCTGGCACGGATGAAGCCGACCGCCAGCCTCATCAACGTCGCCCGCGGCGCGGTCGTGGACGTGGCGGCGCTCACGGACGCGCTGCGCGACCGCCGCATCCACGCCGCGGCGCTCGACGTGACCGACCCCGAGCCGCTGCCGCGCGACCACCCGATCCTGGCCCTGCCGAACGTCATCATCACGCCGCACCTCGGCAGCGCCACCGTGGAGACGCGCCGCCGCATGGCGGAGGTGTCGGTGGACAACCTGATGCTCGGCCTCGCCGGCAAACCGCTGCTGCACGCGGTGCTCCCCCTTGCTCCGCGCTGACGGGCGGGTTACCTTTCATCAACCCGCCCGCTTCCACTCTGGAGCCGCCGCCGTGTCCACGTCCCTCACCCGCCGCACGTTCCTCGGCGCGTCCGCCGCCGCCGTCGCGTCCGCCCCCACACTCACCGCCGCGGCCAACGATAAAGTTGTCGTCGGCGTCATGGGCTGCGGCGGCCGCGGCAACCACCTCGCCCGGTCGTTCGCGGCGCTGCCGAACGTCGAAGTCACCGTGGTGTGCGACCCGGACCCCGGTCGTGCCGCCGCGGCGCAGAAGGCACTCGTCGATGCGAAGCGGCCCGACCCCCGCGTCGTCTCCGACTTCCGCCGCATCCTCGACGACCGCGCCGTCGACCTGTTCGTGTGTGCGGCGCCGAACCACTGGCACGCGGTGTCCGGCATCCTGGCGTGTCAGGCCGGGAAGCACGTGTACGTCGAGAAGCCGTGCAGCCACAACGCCGCCGAGGGCGAGATGCTCGTCGCCGCCGCCCGCCGCGCCGACCGCAAGGTGCAGATGGGGAACCAGCGCCGCAGCATGCCGAAGGTGATCGAAGGCATCCAGGCGCTCCGCGACGGCATCATCGGCCGCGTCTACTTCGCGCAGAGCTGGTACACGAACAACCGCCCGTCGATCGGCACCGGCGCCGCCGGCAACCCGCCGGCCGGGCTCGACTACGCCCTGTGGCAGGGGCCGGCGCCGGCGAAGCCGTTCCGCTCCAACTACCTCCACTACAACTGGCACTGGTTCTGGAACTGGGGCAACGGCGAGCTCGGTAACAACGGCGTCCACACCATCGACCTGTGCCGCTGGGGGCTCGGCGTCGACTACCCCACGGCCGTCACCTCGGCCGGCGGCCGCTACCGCTACAAGGACGACCAGGAGACGCCCGACACGCACGTCGTCAGCTTCGACTTCGCCGACGGGAAAACGATCACCTGGGAGGGCTACAGTTGTAACCAGGTTCCCGGGGCATCGAAGCCAAACGCGCTGTTCCAGGGCGAGAAGGGGAGCCTGGCGCTGAACGACAACGGCTACACCGTCTACGACGAGCGCGGCCGCGAGGTGAAGAAGGAGGCCGGCGGTGCGACGGGCGACACCCTTCACTTCGCCAACCTGCTGGCCGGCATCCGCGAGGGGACGCGGCTCAACAGCGAGATCGAGGAGGGGCACAAGACGACGCTCCTGTGCCACCTCGGCAACATCGCCCACCGCACCGGCAAGCGCCTCGTCTGCGACCCGGAGCGGAAGGGGATGATTACGAACGACGAGGCCGCGCGGCGGCTGTGGCGCCGCGACTACCAGCCCGGGTGGGAGCCGCCGGTCTGATGCCGCGCTGCACGCTACTGCCGCTGCCGGACCACCAGGTCGCGTTCTTGGTGGACGGCGCCGAACGCCTCCGCTGGCACTCCGGGCCGCAGTACCCGCGGCCGTTCTTCTACCCGCTCGTCGGGCCGGCGAGCGGCCTGTCGCTGACGCGGATGGGGCACCCGGGGGCGCCGAACCACGACCACCACCGCTCGGTGTGGTTCGCCCACGAGAAGGTCGCCGGCGTCAACTTCTGGGGCGACACCGGCACCGCCCGCGTGCGTCAGAAGGAGTGGCTCGCCTACCACGACGGCGACGCCGAAGCGGTGATGGCCGTCCGCCTCGGCTGGTCCGACGGCCACGACCCGCGCGAGCTGCTGACGCAAGACCTGTTCGCGGCACTCATTCCCGGGCCGAACCGCGAGACGCTGCTGGAACTGCAAAGCACCTTCCGCCCGACGGCGAACCGGCTCGAATTCGGCAAGACGAACTTCGGCTTCCTCGCGGTCCGCGTGTCGAAGGCGATCTCGGCGTTCTTCGGCGGCGGCACGCTGACCAACAGCGACGGCGCGGTCGGCGAGCCGGCGATCTTCGGGAAGGCGGCCCGGTGGGTGGACTACAGCGGCGAGCAGCCCGGTGGGCACCGCGAGGGCGTGACGTACTTCGACCACCCGTCGAACCCCGGCCACCCGGCCGCGTGGCACGTCCGCGAGGACGGCTGGATGGGCGCCGCCGTCTGCCTCGCAGAATCGCGCACGACCACGCAAGCCGAGCCGCTGACGCTGCGCTACCTACTGCACGCCCACGCCGGCATGCTCGACGCGGCCCGCGCCGCGGACGAGTTCGCGCGGTTCCGCGACCGGCCGCGGCTGGAACTCGTTCGCGCCCCTACGAAGCACGTCACGTGGGGCGTGCGTCGCATGGGCTGAAAGCCCGGGGACGGCCGTCCCCGGGCTTTCCCGTTAGCGCTCCGGCAGCGTAATCACTTCGCCACCGTCGCGGGTGATGGAAGCCCTCAGAGCCGCCTCGGGGGTACTGGCGCGGACGAAGCGCACGGTGCCATCGCCCATCCCGGCGAGGAAGCCCTCACCGCCCTTTGCTCCGAGTTGCGGGAGCGGCATCTTCCCGTCGTAGGCCAGCACGTCCGGGGCGTACCATGGCACCGCCTCGCCGGCCTCCACCACCGCGATCGTGTTCGACAACCCGTCGGTGATACTCGCCATCCGCGGCCCCGGCTCGCCCTCGACGAGCCACGGCCGGGCGACCGCGACCGGCAGCTTCTTCTTCGGCAGGGTGAACGACCGCCAGTAGGTGTGCCCCTTCTCCGCCGGCCGGCCGGGTACCTCGTACACCTTCGGCATCTCGGCCTTCTCCAGGATCGCCTTGTTTCGCGGGTCGTCCCACGACTTCTGGTGGTCGAGCTGGTTGTAGAGCGCACCGTGTTCGATGTGCGGCAGCAGCTGCACGCGCCAGCTCCACGCCGTCTTGCGGTCCATCCCCACGTCGCCGGGCATGAAACTCATCGTGTCGTGGAAGTTGTGGAGGCCGAGGAGGATCTGCTTGAGGTTGTTCTGCGCCTCCAGGTGGCGGCGGGTCACGGCCACCTGCTTCGGCAGCGCCGCGATCAACTTCCCGAGCGCGTCGGCGTCCGGCCCGTCGGCGGTCGCAACTACGGTCGTGTCCTTCACCTCGACCTTCGCGGCGCGGAGGGCGTCGCGGCCGATGGTCAGGATCGCGGCCGGCAGCGCCCCGTGGTCGCCGCGCTCGGCCTGACGCTTGAGCTCGGCGTCCATCAGTCGGGCGAGGTCGGCGAGTCCCTCCTCCAGCACCGGGCCGGCCCGGCGGGCGTCGTCCGCAGCGGCGAACATGAGACTCAGCCGGCTCTTTACGCCGCCCGCGGCCAGGTCCGCGGTGAAGGTGGCGCTGGTGGCCTTGAACACCGCCGCGAAGGGGGCGAACTCGTCGCGGCCCGGCGCGTCTCGCCCGAGGAGTCGGTAGACGTGCCGCGGGTCGAGGCCGACACTGACGGAGGCAGTCCCCGCGGCGGCGACGGCCGGGGCGAGCGCGCCGTCGGTCTTGCCGGAGATGAGTTGGGCGGCGACCTGGGCGGCGGCGGTGTTGCCGTCCGGCAGCAACAGCAGCGTGCGGTTGTCGGCCAGCACCGCGGAACGGAACAGCCGGTTGTTGCGCAACACGACGACGTTCCCGGCCCGCTCGGCACCCTGGCCGGCGTCACGGGGACCGAGGAGGTTCTTGACCACGCGGGCCTCGTTGTAAGGCTGGCGTGTCGTCACGAGCACGATCGGGTCGGTGCCGCGGTCGTGGCCTGGGGCGGGGACGTACACCGTCACCCGCTCCAGCTCGGCCGGGGCGACACCAACCATACTCTCGGTGGTTGGCTCCTTCTGGGCGCTGAACCAGTCCTGCGCGACCTTGAGCGCCGGGTCGTCCCACAGCTGGGCGACGTTCACGGACACCATGAAGTACCCCTCGCGCGGCACGGCCGCGAGCGCCTTCGGCGGCGGCGCCGGGGCCGGTCCGCCGGGCGGCGGCTGCGCGGCGGGGAGGAGCGCGGCGGCCGCGACCACCGCGACCGCGGACAGGGTGAGGCGACGGAGCGCACGCATGGGGAGCCCTCGGGGTGAGTCGCGGGTCAGGGGAGGTTGATCGGGTTGCCGTCGCCGATGGAGATGGCGCGGCGGAGGGTCGTGGGGTCGATGGCGCTGCGCCGGAAGGTGCGCGTGCTGCCGTCGCCCATGACCACGGCGAAGGAGCCGGACGGCCCGCCGAGCTTCGGCAGCGCCATCTTGCCGTCGTAGGGGAGGTCTTCCGGCTTGGCCCACGGCACCGCGTCACCCGCCTCGACCACTATGAACGTGTTCGACAGGCCGTCGGTGACGTTCGCCATCTTCGCGCCCTTCGGCTGGCCGTCCAACAGGAGCGCCCGGTGCTCGCCGGCGTCCTTCGGGCTGGTGAAGGTCTGGAAGTACGTCTCCCACGGCAGCTTCGTCGGCCGGCCCGGCGTCTGGTACATTCGGACTACCGTCTGCGACGCCGCCTTGTTAGCCGGGCTGTCCCACGCCTCGTCGAGCTTGAACCGCTGGTGTAGCGCCGTCTGCTCCAGATACGGCAGAAGCTGCACCCGCCAGCTCAGCAGCGCCTTGTCGTCCTTGTCGTAAATGTTGCCGGCGAAGTGGCCGTTGATGTCGTGGAAGCTGTGCATCGCCAGGCCGATCTCCTTCAGGTTGTACTGCGCGGCCGACACCCCGCGCGGCGACAGCGCGGGCTCGGGCAACGCCGTCAGCACCAGCGCCACCGCGTCGTCCAGCTTCACGTCGGCGGTGCCGACCACGCTGGCGCCGTCGGTGCGGACCTTCGCGTCGGCCGTCGTTTTCGCCAGGAATTCCAGGAGCGGGGCGGGGTAGGCGTTCCCCTCGACCGGCCGCGCCTCGGCCTTCTTCGCCTCGGCGGCGACGAACGCCGCCAGCTCGCGGAGCTTCGCCGCCAGCGCCGGCTCGGCGGACTTCGCCGCGGCGTCGCCCGCGAACCGGGCCGTCAGCCGGACCGCGGCCGCGTCGGGGCCGAGGTCCACGGTCACGACCGCGGTGCGGGCCTCGCTCAACGGCCGCGGGAGCGGCAGCCCGGCGAGCGCGGCCGCGTCCAGGCCGACGGTCAGGGCGTGCTTCCCGGCGGCGGTGCGGAGCGCGGGAACGAGTGCGACGGCCGCTGCGAGTTTGGCGGGTTCCGTGCCCTTCGGCGTGAGCAGGAGGGTTCGCGCGTCCACCGGGTAGACGGACTCGAACTCGCCGCCGACGACGGGGACCGCCGGTCCCGGCGCCGGCTTCACGGCCGGACCCGGGCGGGACAGGGCTTTTGCCACGGCGGCCGCGGTCACTGCCTTGCGGCCGACGACGACGACGAACGGCGAGTCGGAACCGGCGTCGGGCCAGAAGAGGGTGAGGCGGTCGAGGTCGGTCGGGCCGAGGCCGACCATGGCCTGCACCGCCCACGCGAACTCGATCTTGCCGCGCGACTCGCGGGCCGGGGCGAGCGCCTTGTGGTCCCACAACTCGGCGACGTTCAGCGAGGCGAACGCCTTCACGCCCGCGGGGAGGGGGGCCGGCTGCGGCGCGGGCTGTGCGAGGGCGACCGCCGCGACGACGGCGAACGCCGCGGGAGCGGTGAGGCGCGGGATCATGGGGAAGCTCCGGGATGACGTGACGAGAACCCGACGCGCCGATGCTACCGCACCGGCGCAACGGGTGCAACGAACACGACGACGGAGCGGGAGGGGTGTTTCACCAGGACGTGCATGCTTGGAGGTTTTCGCCGCTCGCGGCGTTGCAACGCCGTGCAACGCCGCAAGCGGCGGAAACCCGAGCCGGTTCAGTAGGCGTGCTTCTGCTTCGAGAACACCATCCGCCACACGGTCAGGAACATGATGCGGACGTCGAACAGCGGGTTCCAGTGGGTGATGTAGTACAGGTCGAACTGCACCCGCTTGCGGAGCGACGAGTTGCCGCGCCAGCCGTTCACCTGGGCCCACCCGGTCATCCCGGCCTTCACCGCGTGGCGGGCCATGTAGTTCGGGATCGACTTGCGGAACCGGCTCACGAACACCGGCCGTTCCGGCCGCGGTCCCACCAGGCTCATGTCCCCCTTCAGCACGTTGAAAAGCTGCGGCAACTCGTCGATGTTCGTCGCCCGCAGGATGGCGCCGAGCCGCGTCTTGCGCGGGTCGTTCACCGCGGTCATCTGCGGCCCGCCGGCCTCCGCGTCGGCGCGGAGCGAACGGAACTTCAGCATCATGAACGACCGTCCGTTCAGCCCGCAGCGCTCCTGGCGGTACAGCACCGGGCCGGGGCTCGTCAGCTTCACCAGGAGCGCCACCGCCGCCATCAGCGGGGCGAGGAGCACGAGGGCGACGGCCGCGAGGATGACGTCCATGACGCGCTTCACGACCACGTTCAGGCCGTGGTGCGGGCTCTCGCGGAGGCCGATCACCGTCATCCCGTGGAGGCTCGTCGTCGTCAGCCCGAACCCGGCCAGCGCCGGCACGTCGGCGATGAGGCGGACGTCCACGACGGTCTCGGACAGCGCGGCGAACACGCGGCGGGCGTCGGAGTAGCGGTTCAGCGGCAGCGCGATGAAGACGTGTTCGATGTGGTGCCGCACCACCAGTTCGGGCAGCTCCCCGATTCGGCCGACGACCGGCAGGTCGGTGGGGCAGCGGTCGGGGTCGTCCTCGACGTGGCCGACGGTGCGGATGCCGGTCCAGTTGAGGTGCCGCAGCGTGCGCGCGGTTCGCCGCGCCAGCCGGCCCGTGCCGACGATGAGCGCGTGACTCTGATTCACGCCGCGGCGCCGGAGTGCGCGCATCACCTGCCACGACGCCCGCCGCAGCCCGACGATGGCGACGAAGTTGCCGGCCGAGAACAGGACCATGACGGCGCGCGACTCGTACTGCGCCTGCCGGACGAAGCTGGTGGCCATCACCGCGAGTGCCATCAGGCCGACGCCCCGCGCCACGGCCGCGAGCTCTTCGCGGAAGCGGCGCATGCGGTGGACTTCGTACATCCCCGCGACGCGGTAGCAGATGAGCGCCAGTAGTGCCACGAGCGGCACGTTGGCGACGTACTGCGCGAACTCGGGGACGGGGTGAAAGACGGGGATGAGCTCGGCGCGGAAGCGGACGTAATAGGCGACGAGCCACGCTGCGGCGGTCAGCGCCATGTCGCCGAGGAGGAACCACGCGACGAGCGGCTGACTGGTCCGGTTGGTCATCGTTACTGCGCCCCGCGGTCCGTGCGGCGGGGCGGACAGTAACCACGTCAGGCGTCGGTGTCAATCTGGAGAGACGGGTAAAGCCCGGGGACGGCCGTGCCCGGGCTTTCGCAACTCTTCGAGCGTCCGCGCGACCCGTCTACAATACCCCCTGCATCCCACCCGGAGCCGCCCCGTGTTGAACGCCGACCAGCTGCTCGCCCGCCTGTACGCCCTTCGGAAGGACTACGCCGACGACCCCGAGGACGAGACGTTCCAGGCACTCCACCACGCCTTCCTGTTCATTTCCTACCACATGGCGGAGTTCAAGGACTATGTGAAGGCCGAAGGTGCAAAGGTCGAAAAGACGGGCTAATGAGCCGGCCCCGAACCGCTGCGATGTCGAGACTGGCAAACGGATTACGACGCCGACTGCCCGTCCGCCACCGCTTATTGAGATGTTTCCGCGACCCGGTGGGGGGGTACGCAGAAGAATCATTTTCCGCGGATTCCGTATCCGACCGCGTTACCGACCTTGACGGGTGGCGCCGGTCGGGCCGGTTCGCGGGTTTTTTGCCGGAGGTTGCGCCCTTTCGCCGGCTCGCCCCGTCTACAGAATGAGCCACCATCAGGTATGTATCCCGTATCAGGATGCGCCCGGTGTCCGGCCCAGTCCGACGCCACCCGACGCCGCAGCCAGGAGGTCCGACGGTGCTCCGCCGCTTGTTCGCCGCCCCGTCCCGCAAAACCCGCTGCACCCTGTCCGGGTTCGAGCCGCTCGAAGCCCGCGAGGTGCCGGCCGTCACCCTCGGCTCGATCTCGCAGCCGCAGATCCCGAACGACGTTCCGGTGTTCCTGCCGGTGAACGTGACCAGCGTCCCGGCCGGGGCGGTGACCACGACGGTCACCACCGACACCGCCAACGTCGCTGCGACGGTCCTGACCGGCGGGCGGAGCGTGCGCTTCGACGTGTCCGGCGTGGACGCGAACAACGCCCCGTTCAGCGGCAGCGTGACGATCCGCTTGTTCGAGGACGTGGCCCCGCTGCTGACGCAGCGCGTCATCGACCTGATCAACTCGGGGTATTACAACGGCAAGGAGTTCCACCGCGTCGCCAACCTCCTCGGCGGCACGCAGGAGAACGTGATCATCCAGGGCGGCTCGCCGAACGGCGACGGCGCCGGCGGGTCGTCGCTCCCGGACCTGCCGGACGAGTACCGGGCCGACGTCCGCTTCGTCAGCAACGGCCTCGTGGCCGCCGCCAACGCCGGCGACGACGGCAACGACGCGCAGTTCTTCTTCACCGACCTCAACCGGCCGCTGACGGACCAGATTCAGTTCCTGAACTTCAACCACACCATCTTCGGCGTCGTCACCGACGGGTTCGACACGCTGCTGAAGATGCGGAACACGCCGAAGAGCGGCAGCACCCCGAGCACCGACCTGCGGATCAACTCGGCCGCGGTCTTCACCGACACCAAGAACGCGGTCATCAAGCTGACACCGACGGCCGGATTCACCGGCACCGCGAACGTGACGGTGA
>DASPHQ010000052.1:0-7381 GCA_035629595.1 Urbifossiella sp.
TCGAGGTGGTTGGCATGTTCCCCTCCCTGGGAAATGAAGGGGAGGGGCCGAAGCCCCTCCCGAGTTGGTTAAGCCAGTTGGGTCGTGTTCGGGGCGCCGCGCAGGCCGCTGAGGATCGCGCAGGCCGAGACGAGTACCGCCCCGGTGTTGTTCGCCGGGGTCAGGGTCAGGCGGACGTACCGCTTGCTGCCGAGGTAGCCGATCTTCGCGACCTTGTTATCGTCCGAGAAGATGAACGACGCGCCGGCCTCCGTGCCGAGCAGCTCGGCGTCGACGACCGCCGCACCGCCGGTCAGGTCGGAGGCGTCGCCGTCCTCGACGAGGACGGTGAAGGTGGCGTCGGCGTCGGCCAGCGAGCCGGTCTGGATGATGAACTCCAGCGCCTGGGCGTCCTGGCGGTCGATGATCTCGCCCACCTTGGCCGTGTCGCCGGTGCCGTGGTCGTACGGGTCGATGACCGAGAGCACCTGGATGTTGTTGTGTAAGTCTTGACGCATGAGATGGATCCTTCCTGGGATGAGTAGGCCGGACCCTGCGGCCCGGCCCCGTTTGTCGCTAACCGGCTGATTACGTTGAGATTTTGCCGATCTTGTAGGCCTCGAAGTTCTTCACGCCGCCGCCGACCCGCTTGGTCGTGTAGAAGCTGACGTTCGGCTTCGAGCTGTACGGGTCCCGCAACACGCGGATGCCGGAGCGGTCCACGATCTGGTAGGCCCGCTTGATGTCCCCGTAGACCATCGCCAGGGCGTTCGACGCAACGGCCGGGACGTCGGCCGCGAAGTACACCGGCTGGCCCATGATGGTGGGGCGGAGGCCGACGTTCTTGTCGAACGCCATGTTGAAGATCGGGCGGCCCTCGCCGTCCTTGATCTGCATCAGGTTGGCGTTGCTCGCCCGGCGGACGAGGAACACGGCGCTCGTCTGGTAGTCCTCCTTGAGGGCGTTCTGGAGGTTGACCAGGCCGTCGTAGGTGAAGGTGGACGCGGATCCGGTGACCACCTGCTCGACCTGCTGGGAGGCGACGGTGGTGCCGGCGGCGTAGGAGAGCAGGCCCTTCGGCTGGGCCACGCCGGAGCCGCTGACGAAGGCGGTGGCCTCCTTGCGGCCGAACTCGGACGCGACCTTGTCGGCCAGCCAGGCTTCCACGTCCAGGCCGGCGTCGTCGATCATCTTCTGGGTCGCGGCCGGGTTGGAGTACAGCTCGTTGACGTAGATCGTCAGCTTGCCGAAGGTCGGGGTGGTGGTGTTCGGGCGGGACGCCGTCTCGCCGACCCAGCCGGACGTGTTCTGGTCGTTGTCCAGGACGTACTCCAGGGTGTCGGTGCCGATGGTCGTGACGCTGGCGAGCTGGCGGACGGGGGAGGACTCGTAGACGAACTCCTGGATGACGCCGCCGAACTCGGGCATGACGAGGTAGCCGCCGCTCGGGTCGGTGCCGGCCGACAGGGCCTTGAACTCGGCGTCGTCGGCGTGGGCCTTCTTGACGTAGTCGTCGAAGTACATCTGCTCGGGGGTGCGGGCGAAGTCGTTGAAGGCCTTCTTGAACTTGGTCCGCAGCTCGGCGGTCCGCTCGGCGGCCGTCTTGCCGTCGCCGGCGGGGGCGCGGTTGAACGCCGTCTTGAGGGCGGTCAGGTCGGCTTCGAGGGCCTTCTGGGCCTCCTCGGCGGCTTTCGCCTTGGCCTCGGCCTTCTGGCTGAGTTCGATGGCGTCGCCCATGTCTTTGCCGAGCTTGTCGAGCCTGGCCAGGTCGAACGCGTCGAGCTTGCCTTCGATGGTGGTCTGCTTCGTCTTGATCCCCTCGACGAGGGTCTTGTACTCGTTGAACGCCGACAGGGCGGTTTCAACGGACTTGGTGAGTTCCGTGTCTACGGTCATAAAATGCCTATGCTGTGAATTGGTTGAACAGGGCGGCCAGCCGGGTCTCGGCCGCCGCGAGTCGTGCGATCACCTCCTCATCGGGCTCCCCCCGAGTCGTCAGTGCCTTGAAGCCGCGGAGGGCGACGGTGGTCGCGTCCTCGCGGCTGAAGTGTCCTGCCTCCCGCAGGAATTCCTCGAACGCCCGGATGGTCTCCGGGCGGTGTGCTTTCACGCTGGTGAGAATGGCCTGCTCATTCGCCGGGAAGGTGACGAGCGAGGTCTCCCAGAGCTTCACCTGCTCCAGCCGGCGGGTGCCGGTCCCCTTGTCGAAGGCGGACTTGGTCGGGCTGTACCCGATGCTCAGGCGGTCGATGGCCCCGCTGCGGACCTCCTCGGCCACGTCGCGGCCGAGCGTGGTGTTGAGCGTCCTGCCCGCCAGGATCAGCCCCTTGCTGTCCTCCGCCGCGCGCTCCCAGATACCGGGGATGCGGTGGGGGTCGTGCTGGTAGAGCATCTTGGGCATGCGCTGGGCGAGCGAGTCCTTGAACGCGCCCGGGAGGACGATGTCGTTCTGGCTGTCGGTGTTGCCGAAGGTGGAGGCGTAGCCCTCGATGGTGGCGTGGCCGGCCTCGGTGAACTTGACCTCGAACTCGGTCAGCTCGATGTGCTTGGTCTCAATGGTCATGGGCGAACCTTTCGTGTTCGTCAGTTGTTGGCTTCCTCGTAGGCGAGCGCGCAGCGGCAAGCGATGACGAGTTCGGGCGGGGCCGACGGGTCCCCGGGGCGGTCCATGAGGACGCCGCCGACGGTGAACTTCTCGTTCAGCGGCACCCGCTGGCCGTCCGCCGCGAGGTGGTCCGGCCGGGTGCGGCCGTCCCGGGTGGCGAGCCACTCCTTCACCATCACCACGCCCAGCGACTGCTCGGCGTCCCGGACGGACTCGATGCTGCCGAACGTGGCGGCGGCGTGGGTCTCGGTGCGGGCGACGGTGGCGGCCCGGTGGGGGGTGAGCTGGCTCACCCGGCGGATGTTGGTGGCGATCTCGGCGGTCCCTTGCCCCAGACTCACGCCGTCGGCGATGGCCCCGCGGATGTCGTCCAGGTCGGTGCTGGCGATGAGCGTGGCCTTGCGGAGAGCTTCGCGGGAGACCCACTCCTGCATCAGCGCCTCGAACCCCGTCGCCTTCGTCTCGACGGCGAGCAACTGCTTGAAGTCGATCTCGAAGTGCTGCCCGGCGGCCCACGATTGCACGGCTTCCGAGACGAGCCGCGCGGCTTCTCGCCCGACGGGCCGGGAGCGGATGCCGGATAGTGCCTGGGCGGCGAAGTGGGGGATGACCTTCCGGTAGTGGTCGGTCAGGACCTGCTTCAGGCGGCGGCGGTGCCCCTCGGCGATGTAGTTCGGGAGGGAGCCGGAGTACTGGTAGGCTTGCGCGGCGTGGATGATGGCCGAGTTGCGGGCGCGGCCGGCGGCGGCCCGCAGGTGGAGTTCGTAGCGGTCCAGCGCCAGCAGCCAGAGGCGGAGGCGCTCAGCCATCGACCGGGATGAGTTCGACCCGCCCGCCCCGGTGGGCGAGGAAGTGGGTGGTGAGCGTGTCGCCGGGGCGGCTGCCGATCGTGCTCCGAACCAGCATGACGGCGTCGTCCTGGTAGAGCACCTCGGTGGTGATCTCGATGGTCATCGCGGGCCGGCGTCCGAAGTCCGCCTCGATGACGTGGCTCACGACCCCAGCACCGCCACGGCGTCGGCGAGCTGGTCGCGGTACCGCCAGGCCAGGGTGCGGAGGCGGCGGCCGGCCTCCGGCGTGATCGGCTCGTGGGCGCGGTTGTGGGCGTGGGCGCTCATCATCCGGGCGAACCGCTTGTCGTCGCTCCCGACGGGGAAGCGGACGGCGTGGAGCGCCTGGGCGATGCGGATCTCGTCGGGCGTCACGGCGCGCCCCCGTCGGGCTTGTTCGCGTGCGGGTCGTCCGGGCTGCCCGGTTCCGGCATCGTCATTGCGCCAGCGAGTTCGAGCGGCACGTTGGTGGATGGGACGAGGATCGTTCCGCCCGGCGTGTCGCTCGGCGTGTAGTTCCCGTAGCCCATCGCCGCCCGCTTCTCGTCGAGCGTCAGGTAGGTGGCGGCGTTGATCCGCGTGGCCTTCGCAGAGCGGAGCTCCTCCAGGGCGGGGATCATCTCCTCGTCGTACCACAGGTACAGGTCGGGGCCGAACAGCGGGGTGAGCCACCGGTTCAGCGCCCCGAGGTACTGGCGGATCAGCGGGATGACGGTGTCCGTCCACAGGGCGAGCTTCGCCTCCTTGTAGTTTGAGAACGTGCTGTCCCCCGGGATGCCGAGCAGCTGGGGCGGCACGCCGAACGCCAGGGCGATGTCGCGGGCGGCCGAGTGCTTGCCGTTGAGGAAGTCCATGTCCTTCGGGTTGAGGGACATCTCCTGCCACTCCAGCCCGCCTTCGAGCAGCATCGGCTTCCCCGAGTTACCGCTCCCGGAGAACTGCTGGGCGATCATCTCCTTCAGTCGCTGGTACTGCTCCTCGGACAGGTCGGCCGGCTTCCCGTCGGCGGCCTTCACGACCAGCGCGCCTGACGGGCGGGCGCCGTTCTCGATGAGCCCCTTGTTCCACCGCTGGCCGGCGGAGTGGATGTCCACCCCGACGGCGGCGGGTTCGAGCGGGCTGAGGCCGTACCACGGGCTGAGCGGGTGGAACGTCTTGATCTGCAGGACGGCGCTGCGGCCGGTGACCTGGTCCACGGGGTACCGGTCCGCCTCCGCGGCGGTCGGGCGGTACTCGAAGTAGCTCGGGAAGTACGACCGGCCGGGCTCGACCCGAACCTTCCCCGGGCTGAGGAGCTGCAATTCGGTCGGCGGCTTCCCCCGGCGGGCGGCGTCGATCCCGTTGCCGAAGACGTAGGCGTTGCCCGACAGCTGGTGGTAGGCGGTCAGCCCGGCCAGGAACTCCATGCCCGACTGGGCAGGGTTCGGGGCGTCGAGCAGGTCCAGCAGGGGGTGTGATTCGATCTTGGTGAGCCGGCGGCCGGCCTTCCGGTAGAGCTGGGGCTCGACGGACGCGACGGCGGCGGCGAGCCGGGCGATGCAGGCGTAGGCGACGACGCTCTCGGCGTACCCCTCGGACGCGAGCCGGTCGTACGCCGCACCCGTCAGCCCGCCCTTGCGGGCGGCGAGGCCGAAGTAGAACGACGCGCCCTTGCGCTGCGGCGGTGTGGCGTCCTTGCGGCGGAACAGGCGCATCTACCCGAGGGACCGGATGCGTGGGCCGGCGGACGTGCGGGCCTTCATCCAGTTCAGGAACTGCGTGGTGCTGTCCACCTGGTCGTCGTGCGGGGCGTTGGGGAATGTGAGCATTTCGGTCTCGTAGTCGGTGAGCCAGGGGGCGTGGGTGGGGAGCGAGACCTTGCCCGCCTCGACCACCGCCGACACCCCGCTGGCGCGGGTGATCTTGTCCTGCACCGGCAGGATGCCGATCAGGGGGAGCGCCGTGCTCCGCTTCAGGTCTTGTAGGAGCTGCTGTCCGCTCGCCTTGTCCTCGATCAGCACGGCGTCGGCGCCGAAGGCTTCCGCCTGGCTGACGACCGTGCGCTTCAGGTCGGGGTACTCGAGGCGGCGGACGAACACCTGGAGGAGGTCGTACCCGTCGGGGCGGACGCCCCAGGTGGTGCAAACGCTCGGGTCGTTCAGTTGCGCGGCCTTGACCGCCGTGTCCCAGCTCTGCACGACCTGGTCGTACTTGTCCTGCGGGGCGGCGTAGCGCTTGAACCACGCGGCCTTGAAGATGCCGCCCTCGGCGGGCGCGGGGCGTTGCTGGTAGAGGGCGCTCCAGTCGCGCGAGCCGATGGACGAGCGAATTTTCTCCAGCGTTGCGAGCGGGAAGGATTCCGGCCACAGGGGGTCGCCCGGGTTCCGGCCGATCTCGTCTTCGACCTCGGCGATGGCGGGCAGGCAGAGGACGGTCCAGTTCTCGTGCGGGTGCTCGGCGAGCAACCACCCGGCCAGGTCGTCGGCGTGCCACCGGGTCATGACGACCACGATCTTCCCGCCGGGCATGAGGCGGGTGTAGGCGGTGGACGTGTACCAGTCCTTGTTCCGCTGGCGGATCGTCTGGCTCTCCGCCTCCTCCCGGTTCTTCACCGCGTCGTCGATCAGGAGCAGGTGCGACCCGCGGCCGGACATGGGGCCGCCGACGCCGGTGGCGAAGTACGCCCCGTCGAGCGCCGTCGAGACCGCCTCGGACTTCTGGGTGATGTGGAAGCGCTTGGCGCTCTGGCTGTCCCCCTTGAGGGTGCAGCCGGGGAACACGGTCTGGAAGCTCGGGTCGGCGATCTGGTTGCGGACCTTGCGGCCGAAGTCGTCGGCCAGCTCCTGGGCGTAGGTGGCGGCGATCAGGTAGTGCGACGGGTTCCGGCCCAGGTACCAGGCGGGGAAGAACTCGCTGACCAGCATGCTCTTGCCGGCGCGGGGCGGCATGAAGATCATCAGCCGGGCGATGTCCCCGCGTTCGACGGCTTCGAGGTGGCGGGCGATCAGCCGGTGGTGGGGGGCGGGCTTGTAGCCCGGCCACTGGAACGCGGCGTACGCGATCAGCCGGGAGTGGGCGAAGTCTTCAGGAGTCGGCACCGAGCGCCGCCGCGACGGCCGCGTCCCGCTGCTCCTTGGTCACGATGGGGCCGCCGTCCTTGCCTGTAATTTCCGTTCGGTCCACGAACAGGCCGCGGATGCGGGCCAGGGAGTCGAGCGCGCCCTTCTTGTCCGTGAGTTTGATCTTGTGGAGGCGGGCCGTGGCGCCGTGCTGGCGCTTCAAGGCCCCGCCGTGTGGCTGTCCTTCCATCTCCTCGTCGGCATCCCCTGCCACCCGGCGCACTTCCACTTCCAGCCCGGAGATGGCGGCGGCGGTGTCGTCGTCGAGGTCGTGTATGGCCTTGAGGTTGCCGTCGTCGTCGAACGCCTTGCGGATGTCGAGGAAGGCGAGGCGGGCGTACTCCTTCAGGATGCGGTCGACGCTGGTGTCGTGTCTCTTCAGCAGCCGCTCTTGCAGCGCCGTGACGCGCGCCGCGATCTTGCCGTTGTCGAGCAGCTCCTTGGCCTTGCGGTTGACGGTCTCGGGCTTCATGTCCGCAGCGTCGTAGCTCAGCCGGTACGCCTCGCTCGCGTTACCGGTCTCGATGTACCGTAGGCAGAACGCCTCCTGCTTCGGGGTCAGCCCTGTCATTTGGCCGGCTTCGGGCGCTCGGGGATGGCGAGCTTCTTGAGGTGGTCGTGGAGGTGCTGGTACGGGTCGGTCATCGGTGAAACATGAAGGTGAGGATGATGGCCGCGATCACGATGGGGAGGAACGGGAGCATGATGGCCTCCGGTGGCGGAAAGTCGATCTTGCCCGAGCATGAGGCCATTAGGGAAAAATGTCAAGCCGCGATGTGAATGTTTGTGGCGGGGTGTAAGGAAGTCATAAAGCCCGCCGCCGGGCCTCGTCGTACTCCTTGAAGAACCCGATCAGGTCGTCGAGGGCC
>DASPHQ010000053.1:0-3860 GCA_035629595.1 Urbifossiella sp.
ACACCGGTCTGATCGACTCGCAGGGCAACCTGTTCTAGGTAGGGTCCCGGCGCGGCCCCCGCCAGGTAAGCCCCCCTTGCTGGCGGGGGCCGTTCCCCTGCCTGACGTCGCCACTGGACGTGTCGGGGCTTGGCACGGGTAGGCAGTGCGGGGCACGGTGAGGGCTCCTGCTACCCCGCGCCCGTCGGAGCACGGCGGGGCGCACCCGAGGTCCCCCGATGCCTTTGCCGACGCACCTGCACGCCTGGACCGGCCCCAACTGGGAGGTCCGTGCCCTGCCCGCCGGAACCGTCTCCCTGATCCTCAACGGCGGGTCGCCCGTCATCTCGATCGAGGGTGCCCGGGAGCTGTCGGTCGCCCTCGCCCTCGCCGCCGCGACCGCCGAGGGCGTGACGTGAGTACGTCCCGGAACGCGAACGGCTTCGCCAACCGCTGGGAGACGACGGCGGCCCTCGCCCGACAGTTCGGGCTCCCGATCGGGTCGATCAACCGGCAGATCAAGGACGGGACGCTGACCCCGACGTTCTGGACGCCGGGCGGCAAGGCCCGCTGGCGCCGCTCCGACTTCGCCGCCCAAGTCCTGCCGCAGCGCCTCCGCAACGTCCCGCCCGGGGTCGCCCAACCGAACGGCACCACGGTGTGGCGCCGCCTCGGCTTCCAGGTGATCGCGCAGCCGGGCCGGTCGGTGCTGGTGTCGTCGACGGGCGGGGAGCTGCTGCTCGATCCGTCGTCGGTGGCGCTGCTCGTCGCCGTCCTGCCGGACGCGGTCGCGGTTGCCGAGTCCGCCGACCCCCAGAAGGTGATCACATGAAGTGGCTCCGGTCCGCCTGCGCGTCCACGCCCCGGCACCGGGTCCGGGTCGAGCGCAAGCGGGGCGGCGGGATGGCCGCCGCCTTCGAGCTAGCCATGTCCGGCCGCCGCTGGACCTACTGGTGCACCTGCGACGGGGAGCCGCACACGCACCTGACGCAACCCCAGGCCCTCGCGGCGGGCCTCACCCACCTCGGGGTCACCCACGGGCAGCGGACCGCCCGATGACCCCCCGCCGCGGCGGGCCTGACCCGGGAGGGAGAGTGCCGGCCATGCCGATGAGTGACGCCGACGAGCTGCGGATCATCGCCGAGACGGTCGCGATGATGAACAAGCACACGGCGGCCCGCCTCATGGAGATCGCCGACCGGGTCGACGCCCTGACCCGCCTCGTGCCCGTGCAGGAGGTCAACGACCAGATCACGGCCCTCCGCGACGGCCTCCGAGGCGGTCACCCCCCCGAGGGGGACTGATCACCGATCCGGATGCGTCGGCGGCGGTCGTCTACTGCCCGGTGGACCGGTGGCGGGTCCTGTCCGGGCCGATGTACATCTGCCCGGACTGCCGCGACCACCTCGTCGACGACCTCACCGAGGTCGCCCGCCGCTACCCGCTCCTGGACGCCCGCTACGGGGTCGACCCGGAGGCCCGGGGCGGGCCGGGCTTCGGGTCCCGCGCCCCGGGCCGCGTCGACGTCTGGACGGCCCGGGACGAGCGGTCGCTGCCGTACCGCCTCGTCGAGGACTACGTCGAGTCGGACACCCCGATCCGGTCCGTCGCCCGCACCCTCGCGACATGGGCGGACCTGATCGTGGAGACGCGCGGCGAGGAGACGGCGCCGCCCCGCACGGTGTTCGAGCTGACCCGCTGGCTCGTGCGCCGCATCGAGTACATCGCCCGCTGGCCGGATGACGGCCCGGAGCTGGCGCGGGACATCCGGCAGCTCCGCAACCAGCTCCGCAGCCTGACCGGGGAGCCGAATCCGAAGCCGGCCGCGTACTGCATCCGCTTCGAGCCGGGCCCGGACGGCACCCCCACCGAGTGCGGGGCCGCGATCTTCGGTCCGCCCCCGACCGTCGACCGGACGTCGGCGGTGTCGCTGTGGTGCACCGGCGACCCCCGGCACCGGTACACGGGCACCGAGATCCTGCGTCTGATCATCGCCAACGAAGGGCGGCCCGGATGACCCACCACCACGGCACCGAGCCGCCGCCGCCGACCGGCGACCCCGACCCGGTCCTGTCCGCCCTCGTCTTCGCCGCCCTCGGGGAGGCGTCGATGTGCTGGATGGAGCTGCCGCGCGGCGAGTTCGACTCGGGCCGCGCATTGGCGGTCGGGAACAAGCTGATCGCCGACATCCGGCGCCGCGGCTACCACTGACCGTGCCCGCCGCCGCCTAGCGGCGTCGGGGGATGCCTGCGGATGTACCCTCGCCCCTGGTCGCGCCGCCTACCCCCGACCGCACGGAGGGGACGCTGGTGGCGCACGTCTCCGGGAACACCCCCTGGGTCGACTCCCCGGCCGGGCAGGTCATCACCGCGACCCGCCTCAACGCCCTCGAAGCGCCCTACGATCAGCTCCGCACCTCGAACTTCGGGGGCCTGACCCGCACCCGCTGGCCGGAGTGCCGCGCCGAGTTCGCCGGCACCTTCCCGCTGACCGCCGCCGCCGGGGACGTCTTCGCCCAGGGCGGCTGGACCGCCACCCTCGACACCGACAGCGGCTTCGTGCCCGGCTCCACCGGGGTGCCCGCCTACTACCAGATTCCCTTCACCGGACTCTGGGACGTCGGCGTCTACATGCCGACGATCAACCTGCCGATCAACACCACCTGGGCGATCAAGCTGGTGTACGGCACCGCCAACGTGATCACCAACTCGCTGGCCTCCGACGCCGTCACCTGCCTCACCTCCGGCGGCATGGACTCCGTCCTGCACGCCTTCCGCTGGGACTGCGAGCCGGCGGCCGGGGGCCGCTTCTACTGGGCGTCCTGGACGAACGCGACGTCGATCACCGTCGGGACCTACAACACGGGGATCAAGGCCCGCTTCTACGCCCGCTACATGGGGCCGGTCTGATGACGCACGCGAGCACGAACGCCGCCTGGCAGGACTACCCGTCGACCGCGACCCTCGTGACCGCCTCCACCCTGGAGAAGATCGAGAACACGGCGGACGCGCTCTACACGTCCAGCTACGGGTCCCTGACCCGGACCCGCCGGGCGACCCTGAACGTCTACACGATCGGCTCCTGGGCGATCCCGGCCGCCACCGACACCCTCCTCAAGAACACGATCACCTGGGTGGCGTTCCGCGACACGGAGGCGAAGTGGTTCCCGAACGCCACCGCGTCGTACTACGAGATCCCGTACTCCGGTCGGCTCTGGGACATCTACTTCCACGCCCCGATCGCGGTGTCGACCAACGGCGGCACCCTCGCCTGCAAGATCATGCTGAACACGACCAGCGTCGTCGTGAACTCGATCATCTCGGACTCCCGGAACTGCGGCGGCGGCGAGGCCCACGCGATCGCGCACCGGCAGGGCATCCCCCTCAACGCCGGGGACAAGGCCTACTTCGGCGTCTGGTCGTCGCACGCCGTCACCGTCGGCCCGTCCTTCGGCAACGTCATCCCCGAGATCGTCATCCGTGACGCCGGACCCGCGTAGGGAGCGCCGATGACCCACGCCAGCGGCAACGCGACCTGGCAGGACTATCCCTCGACCGCGACCCTGATCACCGCCGGGCGCCTCGAAGCCGTCGAGGGGGTCGCCGACGGGCTGACCGTCGCCCGGAACGGGTCGACGACCCGGACCCGCAAGGCCGACCTGTGGGTGTACACCGCAGGCGCCTGGGCGATCGGGGCCGGCACCTTCACCCTGCTGAAGAACACCCCGTCCTGGATCGTGGCCCGTGACACCGAGGCCAAGTGGAACAGCAACGCGACGGCGTCCTACTACGAGATTCCGTACAGCGGGCGCCTCTGGGACCTGTCGTTCCGGACGATCACGGCCGGTGTCCCCGCCAACGGCTGCATGATCATCCAGATTC